>NZ_PKGG01000222.1:0-8347 GCF_046480465.1 Arthrospira sp. PCC 8006 | reverse complement strand
TTAATTGGGATGAGGAATCTTTGTAATTAGAGAGGTAGAAGAGCGTAGCCGAAGGGTGAAAGACATTGTTAGAAATCGCAACTACCGGCAAGCTGTAGATGTAATAGAAAGAGAGGTCAAAAGATTAGAAGCAGACGACAAACCCAGGGCTAGAGGACCGATGTTTGCTCCCTCAGCTAGAAGAGGGAGATATTATTATTCTTGACAATGGGAGTTTTCATCACGGTGAAAGCATAAAAGAAATGGTAGAAGAAGTGGGATGCGAAATCTGGTACTTGCCAGCTTATTCACCAGATTTGAATAAAATTGAAAATTGGTGGTCTCCCTTAAAGACATGGATGAGACCAAAACTTAAAGACTTTGAAGCGGTGAGAGAATGTGTAGATGCAGCGTTCAAAAGCTGTACTAATGTATTTGCGTATTGCTATATTTGATTAAAAATGCTGACCAAGCCCTATATCGTGCTAAAGCTGCCGGACGAAATAAAGTCCAATACTCAACTACACTCACAAACCGGATTCAGCTACCTTAATCACTGAACCCGGAATTGAGAAGTTTTAGGAAATCTTCGCCACGTCAGCAAATCGAATTTTCAAATAATCTTCCTCCATTTTCGCCCCGGAAGGCTGCAAAGCCGCTAACGCTTGGGGTAAAACTAAATTGCGGCGGTGGTTCCCAATACGGATATTTAACTCATCACCCGTCTTGTTTAACTGTATCTGTTCCTTGGGAATTCCCGGTAAATATAACTCCAAACTATAGTATTCTTTATCTTGGATAACCCGCATAGTATTTTCCTGATAATAAACCAGAGTCGGGTCTTCATCTTTATACAAAATATCCTTGAGTTGCTCTAAGGCTTCAAAACCGCACATTTCCTTAGTAAATAGTTCTACTTCTTTGACAGGAAGAGGGCGGAAATTATCATGTATTTCCTGGCGATATTGCTGTTGGTTCTCCTTCCAGCGTTGGAAAAATGGATCGGTTACTGAGTCGGGGATAATCCGATTCGCAATCACTAAATCCGTGGCTACATTGTACAAACTCAGATAAGCATGGGCGCGCAAGGATTCTTTAATTACCATTTTTTCTGGGTTAGTTACCAGACGCACTGAGGTTTTCTGATTATCAGTTAATACCTTTTCTAAGGCTTCGATTTGCTCGTAAAATTCATAGGGTGCATCCATTACTTCTTTGTCCGGGAGGGAAAAACCAGCAATAGGTTTAAAGATGGGTTCCACTAAAGGACGCAGAGCGGCCGACATCCCTTGTAACGGTTTATAAAATTTTCTCATATACCACCCACCTACCTCCGGCAAACTTAATAGGCGCAGAGCAGTCCCTGTGGGCGCTGAGTCAATGATGAGAACCTCAAATTCCCCCTCGTCATAGTGCCGCTTCATTCGCACCAAGCCGAAAATTTCGTCCATTCCGGGAAGGATAGCCAATTCCTCGGCTTGAACGCCATCAAGTCCCCGCGCTTGCAGAACTTGAGTGATATAGCGTTTGACAGCCCCCCAGTTTCCCTCTAATTCCATCAGTGCGTCTAGTTCTGCGCCCCATAGGTTGGGTTTCACCTGGCGGGGTTCATGGCCGAGGGGTTCATCAAAACTATCTGCTAGGGAGTGGGCTGGGTCTGTACTTAATACCAGGGTTTTATAGCCTAGTTCGGCGCACCGTAAGCCTGTGGCCGCCGCCACGGAGGTTTTACCAACGCCTCCTTTTCCGGTCATTAAAATCACGCGCATATAGTTTTGAGTCCCGCTTAAAATATGTTTACATTATTCTAACGTTTAGGGCTGTTTTGTTGAAAAAGCTGTTTGACTACGGCGAGGCGGGAACAGTTCCAGTAGTCTATGTGGCGGTCAATTAAGCCTTCTGGGTTGATGTGTAGGTGGCTGTAACCGGGGATGGATAGTCGCGGAGCCCAGGGCAGTACAGATACGGTCCAACTGAGAGTCCATTGGGTCTCGATGGTGTCCCCAGATTCCGAAATATCATGTAAGTCTAATTGGATATCCTGAAACCAGGTGGCCATGAAGTTGATCATTTTTTGATAGCGATCGCATCCCGAAAATTCATTAACAGGGTCTTTAAAATAAACGTTTTCTGCATAAATACTATAGGTTTGATTATCGGGAAAGTTTTGATAATCTTGTTTGATGGTTTCGATGAGATCGTGGGCAACCATAGGATTGATTTGATGATTTAGTTTATGGGACTTTAGCCGAGATTTATCTGATTAATAAAAATATTAAAAATCCATCAATATGGAGGTAAATATATGGCTCAAGGTTGACGCGTTTATAGCATTTATGGTAGAATATGTCAATGGCTATGTATAGATCAGTTTTCAGTTGAACGAATGATTAGAATGGTGGCGCAACTGGGTTGAATGATATGTATAAATACTCTAGCAGCTACCATTTTGGTTATAGCTAGTTCAATAATGATGCAATCGTTGTTGTTATGGGACTAGCATACTATCATCAAAATTCAGGTTAATAATTGGTGTTGATCAATTGTTAACAATTTTGATGATTGGTGTGATCTGGTTGACAATAAAGCCTAAAATTATTAAAGTTAAAGTCACGGGAGTAAAAATACCTTATGACAAATTCGGAAAGTCCCACATCCAAAACCATCACAGATTCTCTCCATCATACCATTGTGGTTGTGGGTGGGGGAGCGGCTGGCATAACTGTGGCTGCCCAAATTTTACAACAGGATAGTAGCCTAGATATCGCTATTATTGAACCCTCAGATAAACATTACTATCAACCAGCTTGGACTTTAGTGGGTGGTGGTGCTTATCGTCTTGAAGATACTATCCGGGAGGAAAAAGACTGTATTCCTACGGGTGCTACCTGGTTGAAAGCAGCAGCAAAAACCTTTGAACCAGAGCAAAATCTAGTGATTCTGCAAGATGGACGAGCCATCAAATATGATTATCTGATAGTTTGTCCAGGGATTCAAATTGACTGGGATAAAGTAGAAGGACTAACAGATGCGATCGGCAAAAATGGGGTAACTAGCAACTATTCTAAAGATTATGCCGAGTACACCTGGGAAGTGATCAAGAATTTTCAAGGAGGGAACGCGATTTTCACTTTTCCTGCGACTCCTATTAAGTGTGCGGGAGCGCCTCAAAAAATCATGTATTTGGCGGATGATACTTTCATCAAAAATGGAGTTAGGAATCGGTCGAATGTGATTTATGGAACTCCGGGAGCCAAAATTTTTGGGATAACAGGCTACTGTGAATCTTTAGAAAAGATTGCCGCGCGCCGAAATATTGATGTCAAATATAAGCATAATCTGAAAGCGATTATTCCCTCAAGCCAGGAAGCAGTTTTTGAAAAAACCACGGAGGCGGGAGTAGAGGAAATCAGGATTAAATATGATATGATTCATGTCACGCCGCCAATGAGTGCCCCTGATTTTATTAAAAACAGTCCTTTAGCGGTGAAAGAGGGACCCACGAAAGGTTGGGTAGATGTAGACAAATACACGCTGCAACATAATGTTTATCCGAATGTTTTTAGCTTAGGGGATGCTTCGTCTCTTCCCAATTCTAAAACAGCGGCTGCTATTCGGCGACAAGCACCCGCATTAGTGGAGAATTTGTTAGCGGTGATGGCTGCTAAACAACTAGGGGGAAAATATGGCGGGTATGCTTGCTGTCCGTTGGTAACAGGTTATGGGCGGACAATTATGGCAGAGTTTGATTATGATGGTGTTCCGAAATCTAGTTTTCCATTCGACCCGACGGAAGAACGTTATAGTATGTGGTTAGTGAAGCGCTATGTTTTGCCTTGGCTGTATTGGAATCGGATGTTAAAAGGGAAACCTTTTGAGGCGGATATGTTAGCGGGACAAAAATCTTAGGCTAACTTGTCAATATTAGTAAATCCCGACACTGACCTAGGGAATTAGGGGCTGTGTCGGGTGATTAATTAGGAAGCTAGAATGCTTCTTGAAGAACTCGGAGCTTTTCAAACTGTTTGTTTTGCTGATTTATCTGAACCGATAGGGAATCACAGACTAACTCACACAACTCAAATAGGAAAGGATTAGCAATTTCATAATAAACATTAACCCCCTGTTGCCGGCGAGTGACAATCCCAGCTTGAGCAAGCATTTTTAAGTGTTTGGAAACGTTAGCTTGTCCTAAACCAGTGGCTTCAATAATTTGAGTAACATTTTTGGCACCAGTTTTTAAGCAGCAAACAATCTGGAGGCGACTGACTTCGGAAAGAACTTTAAAAAAGTCAGCCATAAGAGTCAATGCCTCGGGTGGAAGTTTGGAGACTCCGCACTCCCCAGAATTGGATTCAAGCTGGAATTGTGATGCTTTGACGGAAGATGTTGTCATGATTTAAGTAGGTGAGTTGAATAAGTTATAGGAAAGGTGTGCTTACTATATTACCACACAGTAGAGGTTGTTGTCTCATTTATTTGAGGCTGATTTATGATGGGTAGAGTAGCGATCGCCTCAAGGAACCCGAAAGGAAACCCCAGCTTTGAGCTACAATTGAGTAAGTAGATGCAATTCATTATTTATCGCCATCAGGT
Source organism: Arthrospira sp. PCC 8006 (assembly GCF_046480465.1). NCBI lineage: Bacteria > Bacillati > Cyanobacteriota > Cyanophyceae > Oscillatoriales > Microcoleaceae > Arthrospira > Arthrospira sp. PCC 8006. The sequence goes on along the minus strand of NZ_PKGG01000222.1, from coordinate 3,772 downwards.
AATTAAGCAATCTGGCCAACTACCTTCACACCCCCCGATCCCATGACTGATTCGACCGATGACACAATTTTAATTGTCGAGGATAACCGATCAAATCTGAGTTTGATTGCCGATACGATCGCCAATGTGGGTTGTCAAATAGCGATCGCCACCAATGGCATTGAAGCGATCGCCCAAGCGGAAGCGATCCAACCGGATCTAATTCTGCTGGATATCGTCATGCCTAAGATGGACGGCTTTGAAACCTGTCGCCGTCTGAAACAGAACCCTTCAACCTGTAATATCCCAGTAATTCTGATGACAGCCCTAGACGATACGGCCGATAAGGTGAAAGGCTTATCCCTAGGAGCAGTAGACTATATTACGAAACCGTTTCAGCCAGAAGAAGTGCTGGCCCGTGTTAATGTACATTTAAAGATCCGTTACCTAACCCAACAACTAGCCGATCGCAACTTCCAACTAGAACAGAGAGTAGCGGAACGCACCCACGAACTAACCCAGGCCCTAGATAACCTGCGAAAATTTCAACTACAACTGGTTCAGAGTGAAAAAATGTCTACCTTGGGTCAACTGGTGGCTGGGGTGGCCCATGAAATCAATAATCCGATTGGTTTTATTGAAGCGAATTTGAGCCATGCGAGTATTTATGTGTTCGACTTGCTGAAACACTTGCAAATGTACCAACAGATGTTCCCGGAAGCACCGCCGGATCTTGATCATCACGCCGAGGACATTGATCTTGAATATCTGATGGAGGATCTACCGCAACTGATTGCTTCTATGCGAGTGGGGACAGAACGCATCCGCAATATCAGCCAAAGTCTGAGGACTTTCTCACGCTCCGATGATAATAATGCGGTATTGTTCGACCTGCATCAAGGTATTGAAAGCACTTTGCTGATTTTACAGCATCGATTAAAAGCGAATCGCGATCGACCTGCGATCATGGTGATTAAAGAATATGGGTACCTTCCGCCGATTAGATGCTACCCCAGCCAGATGAATCAGGTATTCATGAATTTGATCACTAATGGTATTGATGCGATCGAGTATGCTAGTGAGGGTTCCAGCTATGAGGACTTAGAGACAGACCCCCACTCGATCAAAATTACCACTGAACTGGGAGAAGATGGCACATCAGCAGTGATTAGGATTGAAGATAATGGAATTGGTATGACTGCACAAGTGCAAGAGAAAATTTTTGATTATCTATTTACGACTAAATCTATTGGTAAGGGTACAGGTATTGGGTTAGCTATCTCTCGCCATATTATCGAAGAAAAACACCGAGGTAAGTTAACCTGTACCTCCCAAATCGACTCAGGGGCTAGGTTCACGATTACTATTCCCCTGGTAACGGAGGACTCTGATTAGACCATCCATTCGGAAGCCCTACCCCCCAAGTCAATGGGAATACTGACGGCTTTTCCTAGCCGGGGGCGATCGCGAGTGTTCAGGATATAATTGGTAACCTGTTGTGATCCTCCCAAACTGGTGAGATAATCAGCGATCGCATTGAGGTGATCGAGATACTCAGCCTCACCCAAATGAAAAGAAGCCTGTTCTAGGTACTTCCACATAACTTGGACAAAAATTTTGCCCCGCGTCCGCCGCAGTTGGATATCATAGGAGACTCCCCACTTGTTTAACAGAAGTTGTCGTAAGTCCTGGCCCGTCATAAGCACCTCTTGCATGGACTGAGAAAGAACTGAGAATCCTCGCGCCGTTTGTCGTGGGAATGTGAAAAGTTGCATGATCTGGAAAGACTCGATAGCCGCTTTGGCCGACTCTATTTAAAGGGCGGATGTAGCGGCAAAGGCGAATAAATTCGCTTACCTACTATTGCTATCTTTTCATTTATATGCCATAATAGCATAACCTTGTTAAGTTGGGCAATGATTGTATACGAGTTCAAAATAAAAGCCAAACCATCTCAGTACCAAGCTATAGACGAGGCTATTCGCACATCTCAGTTCATCCAAAACAAATGTTTGCGCTATTGGATGGACAATAAGAGGGTGGGAAAATATGACCTTAATAAATATTGTGCTGTCTTAGCGGCTGAGTTTCCTTGGGCTAATGAATTGAACTCGATGGCTAGACAATCAGCGCCTGAACGCGCTTGGTTGGCTATTTCTCGCTTCTACGATAACTGTCAGAAAAAAGTTAAGGGGAAAAAGGGATTTCCTAAGTTCAAGAAAAATGCTCGCTCAGTTGAATATAAAACTAGCGGATGGAAACTTTCGGAAACCAGAAAAGCTATTACCTTTTCTGACAAAAAAGGTATCGGAACTCTGAAATAAAAGGGAACCTGGGACCTCAACTACTACGATATCAAGCAAATTAAACGAGTCCGATTAGTCCGCCGGGCTGACGGATACTATGCTCAATTTGCGATCGCTGTCAATGTCAGGATAGAGACTGAACCCACTCATAAAATAGTAAGTTTAGACTTAGGAATTAGATAATTTATTGCTGACAATAAAGGCAATGTTGAACCATCTCCCAAGTTCTACCGCCAAGCTGAAAAGCAGTTAAAGAGAGCCAATCGAAAGAAGTCTAAAAAGTACAGTCCAGCTAAAAAAACAGCCCAAAAAAAGCAATCGAACAACTATCACAAAGCTAGAAATAGATATGCTCGTAAGCATTTAAGAGTAAGTAGGCAGCGAAAAGAATATTGCAAGAGATTGGCGTATTCCGTTATCCAATCTAACGATTTGGTCGCCTATGAAGATTTGAACAAAAATAGCGACGCATTCCCCCACCTCGCCGAACGGCAGGTGGGGGTCAAGGAGCTGCCGATCTGACAAGCCTTGGGGTAACAAGCGCGTTATGGCAACCAACAAATCCACATCAATCGTCCGTACAGACCGATGGAATCTTAACCCGACAGCAGCAGCGCGAGTGCTGTTGAGCCAAACGGTTGAGGTCTCCCTAGGTGTCTGTCGGCATTTGATAGGAATTCTCTTAACTCATTGGCCGTCTCTCGGAGGGTTATCGAGTCAAAAACGGGTTCTAGCCGTTGAGAAACTGATTCACCCAACCGCCAAGAACCCCAACCCCAAATACCGGCAATTTGACCAGACCTTTTACAAGTTCCCCAGCTATTACCGGAGGGCAGCGATTGTCTTGGCCGCCGGCCAAGTCAGTAGCTAAATTGACGGATTAAGCATCATTTAGGGAAGCGATCGCTTCTATAGCAGCTTCCAAAGCGATCGCCACATGAGTCCAGTGAGTCCCCCCCTGACAGAAAACAATATAGGGTTCTCGCAAAGGACCATCAGCCGAAAACTCAGAGGTACTACCATCAATAAAAGTCCCCCCCGCCATCACCAACTCACTCTCATATCCTGGCATTTCCCCCGGAACCGGATCAAGATAGGACCCAATAGGCGAAAACTTCTGCAAAATGCGACAAAAAGCCACCAACTTATCGGGTGAACCCAACTCGATCGCCTGAATAATATCGCGCCGAGGTATCAGAGGCGCAGGATTAACCCGATAACCCAACTGGTCAAACACATAAGCAATCAAATGTCCCCCCTTAACCGCTTCCCCCACCATCTGAGGCGCAAGGAATAGCCCCTGAAACAGCAATCGGTATTGTTCAAAGGTTGCCCCACCACTGCTACCAAAACCGGGCGCGGTGAGGCGACAGGCGGCCGCTTCTACCAAATCTGAACGCCCCGCCACATAACCACCCGCCGCAGCAATAGTCACCCCCGGATTTTTAATCAGGGAACCAGCTATAAAATCAGCCCAAACTGCCGTC
>NZ_PKGG01000073.1:0-22511 GCF_046480465.1 Arthrospira sp. PCC 8006 | reverse complement strand
GGTCGGCAGTCATTAAGTTATCCCGCCAACGTTAAGTTTGAGGGAGACTATATCAAACTACCTGGGAAGATTGGGCTAGTCTACTGCCATCGTCATCGAGAATTTGAAGGGACAATCAAAACTGTGACGGTCTCCCAAAATTCTGATGGACAATACTATGCTTCGGTATTGGTGGATGATGGGAAAGAAACTCCGAGTCAGTCTACCGAAGGTAAAGCAGTTGGCATTGATGTTGGATTGACTCATTTCGCCATTACCAGTGATGGGTTAAAGTATGATAATCCCCGTCATTTCGCCAAACATCACCGTAATCTTAAACGTAAACAACAAAAACTATCCCGTAAGCAAAAGGGTAGTCAGAATAGAACTAAAGCCCAACAAAAAGTAGCTAAGGTTCATGGCAAGACTGCCCGTTGCCGTGAGGACTTTCTACACAAACTATCCCGCAAGATAGTCAACGAAAACCAAGTTATTGCTGTAGAGAATCTGAACATAAAAGGGATGGTACGAAACCCCAAACTAGCCAAGGCGATTAGTGATGTAGGCTGGGGAATGTTTACCACAATGCTTAAATATAAAGCGGAGTGGGAAGGAAAAACCTATATTGAGGTTGACCGTTTCTTTGCATCCTCTAAAACCTGCCACGTTTGCCTCAATCGAGTAGATAGTTTGTCGTTAGATATTCGTCAATGGCAATGTCAACATTGTGGGACTTTCCATGATCGAGATGTCAACGCGGCACAAAATATCAGAAATGAAGCCTTGCGGATACTTCGACTATGCTCAGTACAAGTATTGTCGTTGGGAACCAGCGATACTGCCTGTGGAGGGAGTGTAAGACAACCTGGCAAAACATCAGTTTTGTTAGATGCAGTTCCCGTTGAATCAGGAAGCCCCATCCTCTAGGGCGGCAGGGTGGGGTAGTTCACCCAGGGGAGGCGACAGAAATATAGAGTCGGGGCGGCTGTGTAGGGGCGGGTGCTAGATATGCCCTTAGAGAAACCAACCCACTCAAAGCGATCGCCCTAACCTAACCTAACCAGTAGTATCGCCCATGTAGGGGCGGGTGCTAGATATGCCCTTAGAGAAACCAACCCACTMAAAGCGATCGCCCTAACCTAACCTAACCTAACCAGTAGTATCGCCCATGTAGGGGCGGGTGCTAGATATGCCCTTAGAAAAACCAGCCCACTCAAAGCGATCGCCCTAACCCACGATTCCCACCGCCAGTAGGGGCGGGTGCTAGATATGCCATGAGAAAAACCAGCCCACTAGCTGCACCCGCCCTAACCCACGATTACCACCCACCCACTCAAAGCGATCGCCCTAACCCACGATTCCCACCGCCAGTAGGGGCGGGTGCTAGATATACCATGAGAAAAACCAGCCCACTAGCTGCACCCGCCCTAACCCACGATTACCACCCACCCACTCAAAGCGATCGCCCTAATAGGGGGGATATAGGCGCTTTGTGAGTTCGTCCCCGGTCATATCAACGGGTAATAGTCGCCAGATTATAGGGAAATGGTATGAACTTCTTCCCAATGAAGACGGTAAAGCTGGAGGGCTTGATCCTTACCTTTCACTCGAATATGGGGCATTTTTTCCAGGGGGAAACTATGGTCGCTCAGTTGCTTAAATGTACTTTCAGAAATCATAATTTCTCCAGCTTGGGCAGCACTACAAATACGGCTGGCGACGTTCATAGTATCACCAATATGGGCGTATTGAATTAATCGGTCTGAACCAATATTTCCGGCTGCTACAATTCCAGTATTTAAGCCTATGTGAATTTGCAAAGGTTCCGCATAATCCTTAGTCCAGCGATCGTTCATGCGACGGACAGCCCATTGCATATCAATGGCGGCTTTAACTGCTCTTTCGACATCATCTTTGCGGGCGTAGGGAGCCCCCCACACAGCTACTAAAGCATCACCGATATATTTTTCTAAGGTTCCTTGATAGGGGAACACAATATCCTCCACCATCACTTTAAAGTATTCATTCAACATAGAGATAACTTGGCGAGGTTCCAGGCGAGAAGACATTTGCGTAAAGCGAGTAATATCAGAAAATAAGGCGGTAACTTCAGCTTCGATAATTTCTAGTTTGCCTTCTTCCCGTAGTTTGCGACTCACCGCCGGAGCAAAAAATTGCTCTAGTTTGTTACGCATTACCGCTTCTTCCTGCATTTTTTGGCGCAGTTCGGCGTTGTCGATCGCAATGGCAGCTTGATTGGCTAAAGTGCTTAAAAACTCCACATCTTCATTAGAATAAACATCAGACATGGATAGATTATCTACATACAAAACCCCAATTACTTTATCTCTGGGTTTCAGAGGAACGCACACGGAAGCATGAATAGCTTGGTAAAGAATTGACTCAGAATCCTGAAAACGCTCGTCTACATGGGCATCTGAAGTTAAGATGGCGTTCCCAGTTTCTAGGACTGTATTAGTAATACTTTTACTATAAAAATATTCATCCTCTAACACTTGAGAACGATAACGAACTGCTTTTTCTTCTATTTCTTTAGTTATGTTATTTACTAATAAAATTGCTGCGCGATCAATCCCCATAATTTTAAACAGTAAATCTAGGATTTTATCAAGTAGTTTATTTGTGGGTTCTGGGGATGATAATTGTTTACTAACATCTAATAAGATTTTGAGTTTATCTACGGCTCGTAAATGGGTATCGGAGGAGCGAAGATTCAGAACCGAGTGACGATCTTGTTCTTCGGGTTCCAATAAATCCTGCATCCCAATCATTTCTGAACGAGGAGAAAACTGAGTGACTACAGCAGTAGGCGATCGCTCCATGTGGGGCGACTTTTTCGAGGTGGCGATACCGGAGGTGACGAATTTTAAAACCACCCTCCCCAAGCGCAGTAGGTCTCCATTTTTCAGTTCACAATTTTGGATCATGGCTTCATTGACAAAGACATGATTACTGCTGTTGCGATCGCTAACAGTCACCCGGTTGTTCTGAACCTCAATCACGGCGTGTTGTCGGGACAGACTCATATCTGTAATACAGATACTATTATCCCGGCTACGCCCGATGGTATTGACACCGCGCATTAACTCATAAGTTACCTGACTCGATGTATCGGGATTATGGATTAGATATAGCACGTTTGCTCAAGTTTAGCCCTAAGATAACATAGTGAAGATCGTCCCTGATGTGGTAGCAGAAAGAATTCATCTGGTTAGATGAGACAATTAAGCACCGGATCTTTTTTTCTCCTGACTCTATGTACCTGAAAACGCTACATCTCCGACAGTTTCGCAACTACGAAGCTCAAGACGTGGCGTTTGATGCTCCCAAAACTATTTTAGTGGGCAACAACGCTCAAGGCAAATCCAATCTACTCGAAGCCGTCGAATTGCTGTCTACCCTCAAAAGTCATCGGGTTAATCGCGATCGCGATCTGGTTTTGGACAATCATGCTATCGCCCAAATTACTGCTACCCTTGAGCGTGATAGTAGCACACTTGACCTCGCTTTGACTTTGAGGAGTCAAGGTCGCCGAACAGTTGCTATCAATGGTCAATCGGTCAAACGTCATCTTGATTTTCTCAGTATCCTTAATGTTGTCCAGTTTTCTAGTCTGGATTTGGATCTTGTGCGCGGTAGTCCCGCTGAACGCCGCCACTGGCTTGATCGGCTTCTGATTCAACTAGAACCAGTTTATGCCTATATGTTAGATCAATATAACCAGGTGTTGCGACAACGTAATGCTTTGTTAAAACGGGGACCCATGGGAGGAACTACCCCCGAAGAATTGGCGGTTTGGGATGCTCAATTAGCAGTCACTGGGGCGCGGGTACTGCGTCGCCGCGATCGCGTTATTGAAAGGCTCGAACCTTTAGCGCGGATGTGGCATCAAAGTATTAGCGGCAGTAGCGAAACCCTCAATATCACCTATCAGCCTAACATTGAACCCCCTTGTAAACCACAACAGAGGTGGTCTCGGTGGCCTCCTGAACAGGTACAACAGGCATTTTTGACAAAAATTAGCACCCGGGCGATCGCCGAACGTTCTCAAGGGTTGACTCTAGTGGGTCCCCACCGTGATGATGTCATTTTTACCATTAACCAAACTCCCGCCCGTCAATATGGATCATCCGGTCAGCAGCGGACTTTAGTTTTAGCCCTCAAGTTGGCGGAATTGCAACTAATTGAGTCCGTCATCGGTGAACCCCCCTTACTTCTGTTGGACGATGTATTGGCAGAACTTGACCCCCATCGCCAAAATCAGCTTCTACAAGCCATCTCTGAGCGATTTCAAACTCTGATTACTACTACCCATTTAGGTGCTTTTGACCATCAGTGGTTGCAGCAAAGCCAAATTCTCATGGTTCAACAAGGCAAAATTACTGATTTTTTCTGATTTTGCCAAATTTGATACCACCCAAAATCAAAATTAGCTGCTAACATATCTAGCTAATGTTTTGTAGACCACTCTTATCACACTCATTAAACATGAAGCGACTTTCTGTACTAGCATCTGCTATGGCGATCGCCACCATTTCCTTGGCTACTACTGCGGCTACCGCTTGTGTGTTTAGCAGCAAAAGTCAAGCTACTGAAGGGGCTGCAACTACCAAGTTGACCTCTTTCTGGCATAATATGAACCTTTTTAAATCCGACTATAAGGCGATCGCTGCCATTGCTGGTGTCACTGGGTTGGCTGCCGCTGGTGCCGCTGGTGGGGCTTATGCCTATCGCCGGATGGCTATTTCTACCCAACACCCAGAAGCCCCTGGCGGTTCCCTGGATCTTAATGATGACATCATTACCGAAAATACTGCGATCGAAGCCGAACAACCCACAGAATCAGAAGTGGTTGCTATCAAATAGCTTGACCTCAATTCCAGTTTAGGACAGTACAATTATGGGGTGTGATTTACTCACGCCCCTTTTTCGCGCCCCCTCAAGCATTAATCAACTCCCCCCAAAATCAAGCCCTTCATAGTGAATATATCTAAGCTAAAACTCCCCGGAAAAGCTAAATATAAAATCCTCACTATCCTGGCATTTGTGATAGTTGTAATCCTGCCATTATTCCTGCCTTACTTCTGGATTTTGCCTACTCAAAAAAACTGTGATATAACCATTCATATAACCGGGAATATATTGCATACTGATATCTTCGTGCCAGTGGAAACCTCAGTATTTGACTGGCATCAGTTTATGGAATTATCAGAAATCGGTAAACAAACCGCTGGGAATTATCGATATCTAGCCCTGGGTTGGGGCGATCGCCAAGTTTACCTAGAATCTCCCACCTTCGCCGATTTGCAATTAACAACCGCCCTCAAAGCATTATTTCTACCTACTCCATCAGTGTTGCGAGTTCAAGTATATCAGACCCTCCCAGTAGCACAAGATTTACAACCCCTTAATATCAGTGAGGATAATTACTTAAAATTAGTCGATTTTCTGCAAAATTCCTTTAGACTTGACTCCGCCGGAAAGCCCATCAGAATCGGCTATGGTTATGGTATCAGAGACAGTTTTTATGAAGCCAAAGGTGTTTATTCCCTCCTCAGACATTGCAATACATGGATAGCAGAAGCATTACGAACCGCCGGCGTGCAAACCCCACGCCAGCCTAGCTTACCCCTTTTGATACTCAACAAAGCTAGAAGCAGTTGTTAAATTACCTACCTCCTAGGGTAGATATAAAGCTAAATGTTGTGCAGTTAAAATCAGGTTTTCCTTCAAATTCGCGGATATAACTGCGGGTAAATTGAGGATTCCCCCCTAGGGGATGCTTGACCAAAAAATATTTTAGTTGAATCTCAGAACAGCTATATTTTTTCAGGACTCAAGCTATAATTTCCTCAAGACCAGATGCGATAGAGGGTGGGTGCGAATTTAGGTCGCCGATGAAATCAAAGGAAAATCCAATGTCCGACAATGAAAATAGGTCTATATCAGGTGTATATTTGACCGCTAACGATAGCTTATCTAATCACGCTTGTGATTGTTCAGAAACTGAACCGACCAACCATCTGTACGAACTTGCCGAATTACGTCGTCATGTAGTGCAACTGCAACAAGAAAATGAAAGTCTCAGGCAACAATTAGATCAGCATAAAATTACCAATCAGTCCAATTCTATAGATTGTAACCATCTGTTACAGATGGTAATTGATTATGTTCCCCAAGCGATTTTTTGGAAAGACTGTGACTCTGTTTATTTGGGATGTAACCGTCAATTTGCGGAGAAAGCCGGATTACAACACCCCAGGGAAATTGTCGGTAAAACTGATCATGATTTACCCTGGACTCCTCAAGAGGCTAAATTGTATCAGGAATTAGATCGCCAAGTGATGTCCTCAAAATCGCCTCAGATAAAGCTCAGAGGAACTCGCCATCTAGTGACTGGGGCAGAAATTCTGGTCGAAACTACCAAAATTCCCCTTTATAATCACCAGGGAAATATAGTCGGGCTTTTGGGAATATTAGATGATATTGGCGATCGCCTGCAACAAGAGGAACTACTCAAACAACGACTCGCCGCCATTGAAGCGGGCACCGACGGTATCGCCTTGCAAACTTCCCAGGGAGTATTTACCTATGTTAACCGTGCCTATTTAGAAATGTTCGGCTACAGCAAAACTGAAGATATTTTAGGCAAAACTTGGCAGGAATTATATGATGAGGATGAGATAGAATATATCCAGCGAGAAGTCTCTCCCGTATTTGCGGCCGAAAATGAATGGCAAGGAGAACTCCGCAGTCGTCGCCAAGATGGTAGTTTCTTCATTCAGGAGATGTCTCTAACTAAAAGTGTGGCTGGGGTGGTGTGTATTTGCCGTGATGTTACCGATCGCAAACAGGCTGAAGCTACCTTAATGCTTTATAAACAGGCTGTGGAAAGTTCTAGTGATGCGATCGCTATGGCTGATGCACAGTGGAATCACTTTTATCAAAATCCCGCCTTTTCCGAGATGTTTGGGTGTGAAACCCCAGAAGAATTTAACCAAGTATTTGGGGGGATATCTGGGGCTTATACTGACCCGCAAATTCCCGCTCAAATTTTTGCCGAAATTAGCCAAGGTAAAAACTGGGTGGGTGAAGTCGAACACCGGGCTAAAAATAACCGTGTCTTTCAGGTGTTACTGCGCGCTAGTGCTATCAAAGATGGTCTGGGTAATATTTTGGGTGCTGTAGCATCTTTAACTGATATTACAGCCCGGAAAAAGGCAGAAGCTAACCTGCGGGAAATCACCTCCGATCTTCAGGAAGCCCAGGAATTAGCCCATATTGGTAATTGGGAATTGGATCTCGAGACCGGAGAAATTACTTGGTCTGACGAGGTATTTCGGATTTTGGGCTTAGACCAGACCTTGGGTATGCCTTCCGTAGATGAATGTCTGCAATGCTATCACCCCGAAGATAGACCATTGATTGAGAAAGCCCTCGCAGAAACTCGCAATAATGGAACTGCTTGTCAGGTAGAAGCCCGAATTCTCAGGGATGACAACTCAGTTAGCTATGTTCATGTTAAGTTTAAAGCCATTTTGAATCACGATAACCAAATTGTCAGCCTGTTTGGGACGATTATGGATATTACTGAGCGCAAACGGGCGGAAATTCACCTCCAACAACAGACCGAGAAACTAGAAAAAGCCTTAGTTAAACTCAAACGCACCCAAACCCAACTAATTCAGAGTGAGAAAATGTCTGGCTTAGGACAAATGGTGGCGGGGGTAGCTCATGAAATTAATAATCCGGTGGGATTTATTGTTGGTAATGTGTCTCACCTGGAAGAATATACCCAAGATTTACTGTTGCTAATTGAATCCTATCGACAATATTATACAGAACCACCATTAGCCATTACAGAATTAATCGAAGAGATTGATCTCAATTTTTTAATTACTGATATTCCTCAGTTGATTAATTCTATTCAGAATGGCGCTAGAAGGATTCAGGAAATTGTTAACTCTCTGCAAAGTTTTTCCCGATTGAATGAGTCGGAAATTAAGGAAATAGACATTCATCAGGGGATTGATAGCACTTTGATGGTCTTGAAAAGTCGCCTCAGACCCTTACCAGGAGAGCGGGAAATCATGGTGATTAAAAATTACGGTGATTTGCCTAAAATTGAGTGCTATGCTGGTCAGATAAATCAGGTGTTTTTGCATATCTTTAATAATGCTATTGATGCCCTAAAAAACCCGGAATTTCAGGAATATTCTAAGCAACCTACACTGACAATTACTACTGGTTTACATAAAAATAAGCTGGCATTTATTCGCATTGCTGATAATGGAGTGGGTATACCTGAAGAGTTGCGATCGCGCATTTTTGACCCCTTCTTCACCACCAAGCCTGTGGGTCAGGGGACTGGGTTGGGTCTATCCGTTAGCTATCAAATTGTCGTCGATTTGCACAAAGGAAAGTTAAACTGTACATCAGAAATGGGTATGGGTTCAGAGTTTTGTATTCAGATCCCCATACACAATCACGATAACACCTAGCACCATCACCAATATAGCCTGGCAGGGGAGTTTGGGCAGTGCCGCACCCCCTGCGGCTAATAGCATGGCTATCTTGAACAACGGGCCTGATGCCTAGAGTCTAACATATTTATAGAAAAATTGGGTTTTTGATCACATAATCTTCACAATTGCTGTGTATATTGAGTAGATAGTTGTGATAGAGGTCAAAACAACGGACTCTGGGGGAACTAAAAGCCTGATCGCCTGTGAATTAACTTGTATGGGACTGGTTAGTAAAAGCTATTGGTTAATATCCTGGGGTCGTGGGGTAGATAATTGGCAGTGATATCGTGGTTTTCTCATTAATCACCCTCTGAATGTTAATTATTCCTGATGTCCTCTATCAATAAGATTGTGAGGATTTAGATGATTAAATCGGTGTCGCACTCTGATTGGTGAATACATTTTTAAAGAGGATAAAATCATGATATTTAATATTTTGTGGGTGGAAGAAAGCCAGGAGTTTAACTCGACCTTAGAGGATACGATCGCCTTAGAAGAGTTTAATATTATCTGTGCTGAAGGCGGAAGTTGGGGGGCGCAAATCGCCAAAGAAATAGAACCAAATTTAATTATCAGTAGTTTAAATTTGAGCGATCGCAATACGGATCGATTTATTCGTAGGTTACAGCAAAATCAGAAAACCGCTGATATTCCCGTCATCCTAATTCAATCAGAATTCCCGGTCAGTTGTCGCTCCCTGGGTTTTCAATTAGCACGAAATCATTATTTGACTACTGCGAAAAACGTCAATAATCTGATAGCAACCATCTTAAATGACCTGAGCAGAAAAGCAGCGTCTCGGTCAATTTTTATCCCCTACGTCGCTTAATCTCATTTGATATAATAATATTAATCAGGAAACGGGGAAACGGGGAAACCGGATCGGCACTTGGTCGGTTAAAATGTAGGGACGGCAACCTGACTTCCTAAATATGACAATTATATTAACTAATGATGATGGGATTGATGCACCTGGAATTAAAGCCTTATCGGCGGCCCTAAATCGTCCCTGCCTTTGGGTCGCTCCCCGCGATCACCTTTCCGGCTGTGGTCATCAAGTAACCACGGCTACCCCTATTAATATATCACGCCGTTCTCCTACTCATTATGCGATCGCCGGAACTCCTGCTGATTGTGTTCGCCTGGCCATTAGCCATTTATGTCCAGATTTGTCCTGGGTTCTCTCAGGTATTAATGCCGGGGGTAATTTAGGTGTTGATACCTACATATCTGGGACTGTAGCCGCCGTCAGAGAAGCCGCTATACATGGCATTCCGGCTATTGCTATTTCTCAGTATCGAAAAGGCGGTAAACCAGCGGACTGGAAACGCGCAACTCGCCTCACCCAAGCCGTCCTGGAAAACCTGCTTAATCAACCTTGTTTACCGCGCAGTTTCTGGAATGTCAATCTTCCCTATCTACAGCCAGAAGAAGCAGACCCGGAAATGGTCTTCTGTTCCCCCTCCTGTGACCCCCTTCCGACTAAATATCAGGTGAATGGGGAACAATACCAATATATCGGAGATTATGGTCAACGCGATCGCACCCCTGGCACAGATGTAGATGTTTGTTTCAGTGGCAAAATTGCTATCAGTCAAATTTTCCTCTAAGCAGGGGTTTCTGGTAGCTTCAATCTTTCCTGTCTAGTATCTGTGACAATTCTTAACACTATTTGTAAGCAAATAGGTTTAAGGTAGAAAATCGGGCGGTATAATTAGCCGTTTCCCCAGGATAATACACCTGCTGTAAAATCTCGCTAACAAAATCAAATAAATTTACTATGAGTGTTAACCTAGCCACCCAGTTGCGCGAAGGAACCAAAAAGTCCCACACTATGGCGGAAAATGTGGGTTTTATCAAATGCTTTTTAAGAGGGACAGTTGAAAAAACCTCCTATCGGAAATTAGCCGGTAATCTCTACTTTGTCTATACGGCAATGGAAGAGGAAATGGATCGCCATAAAAATCACCCCATCCTCTCGAAACTATATTTTCCCGAATTAAACCGCAAGTCTGCTATTGAGCAGGATTTATTGTTCTACTATGGTAGCAACTGGCGGGAGGAAGTTCAGCCCTCCGAAGCTGCTCAGGCTTATGTGGCTAGAATTAGAGAGATTTCGGAGCAGGAACCAGTGTTGTTGATTTCTCACCTGTACACCCGTTATTTGGGAGACCTTTCGGGAGGACAAATCCTGAAAGGTATTGCTCAAACAGCGATGAATTTATCCGACGGTCAAGGAACTCAATTTTATGAGTTTAACGAAATTCCTGATGAGAAGGAATTTAAGAACAATTACCGTCAGATCATGAATGATTTGCCGATTGACCAGGAAACAGCCGATCGCATTGTTGAGGAAGCTAATGATGCTTTCGGAATGAACATGAAAATGTTTAATGAACTCGAAGGCAATTTGGTAAAAGCGATCGGAATTATGCTATTTAATAGCTTAACTCGCCGACGCGGTAAAGGTTCCACAGAACTAGCGACCGCTACTGACTCGGTGAACTAACACCATAAGCAGGGGTGGGGTTAACTCAGAGTTAAACCCTTTCCCCTGTTAAGGCTCGATCGCACTGTTGATACAAGTGCTGTAGACTGCCACAATTGTCTATGATAACATCCGCCCGCTGACATTTTTCGCTCAAAGGCATTTGGCTATCAATTCTAGCTTGGATTTGTGTAGGAGTTAGGGAAGATCCATGTCGTTGGATAAGTCGCTGTTTTTGGGTTGACAGTGAACAGTAAACCACCCAAATTTCCGTGACCAAATCAGTCATATTCGCTTCAAATAGCAGAGGAATCGCTAAAACCGCCGTGGGTTCTGCTAAATGAGACTGTTTTTCTAGTTCTTGCCGTTTTTCCAGAAAGCGATCGCGCACAAAAGGGTGAATTTGGCTTTCCACCCATTGCCTTTCCGTTAAGCTATTAAAAATAATATCCCCCAACTTGCCTCGATTTAAGCTACCATCGGAGTAGAGTAAATCTGAGCCGTAGCGAACCGCCAAAGTATTGAGAACAGGTGAGTGAGGTTCTACCGCCAACCTAGAATAAACGTCCGCATCCCATATTGGTAGTTTATGGGTAGCAGCCAAATAGTTAGAAACAGTGGTTTTACCCGTACCAATACCACCTGTTAAGCCAATTAACCGCATGGGTGAGTCAATGAGACAGTACAACTACCACGACTGAAGATGGAACAGGGTGCGAAAACAGAAGATATCATAAACTTGTAACCAGTGAGGGAAGGGGAGAAGATGATTATGAACCCAGTACACCATCTGCGGTCAGTGCTGATTCCAGTTTCCTGTGCCAGTTTTATAGTTCTGGACATCCTCCCCATTATACCACAAAACTTTTTACATATCCGGTATAAAACAGCGATCGCTCAACCAATTGTACCGGAACCCAACAGCACCAACACCGTTACCCATCAACAGGGAAATCAAACTAACATCACTGGCGGACAACTTTCGGGAAATGGGGGTAATCTGTTCCACAGTTTCACCCACTTTAACGTAGAATCCGGCACTGTGGCTAACTTTATTGCCACTCCCGAAATCCAAAACATCCTCACCCGTGTGGTGGGTGGGGATGCTTCCCGCATTAACGGACTTTTGCAGGTCACAGGCGGCGCTTCTAACCTGTTTTTAATCAACCCAGCCGGGATTTTATTCGGTGCGGGTGCGCGCTTAGATGTTCCAGGTTCCTTTACCGCTACTACCGCCAATGGTATCGGTTTTGGCGATCGCTGGATGAATGCGATCGGTGATAATGATTATACTACCCTAGTCGGCACTCCTAACGCCTTCGCCTTTGCTACCAACCCTGGTAGTATTGTCAACGCCGGAGAACTCGCCGTTACCCAGGGAGAACATATCATCCTACTGGGGGGAACTGTCATTAATACCGGGTCACTGGTAGCACCAGGGGGAGAAATTACCATCGCAGCGGTCGAAGGTGAAAATATCCTCCGCATTTCCCAAACCGGACATCTTCTCAGCTTAGAAGTTAGTCCAGCCGCCTCCCCTGATGGATTATCAACTAATCTTACCCCCCTATCCTTGCCGGAACTACTCACCGGCGGAGATAATAATTATGCCACCAGAGTCAATATTTTAGCTGATGGTCGCATACAACTAACTGGTTCTAATACCCCCATTACTCCTAATCCTGGAGTTGTGGCTGTGTCGGGAACTATTGACACCGACTCCACTATTTTTAACCATTCCCCCCAGGTTAACATTTTTGGCGATCGCATCGGAATTTGGGGTGCTAATATCAACGCCTCCGCACCAGATAACGGCGGCACAATTAGAATCGGAGGTGATTACCTAGGACAGGGTACTGTTCCTAATGCTATCTATACCCTCATTGATGATAATTCTACCCTAGCAGCCAACGCCACCACTAACGGAGACGGCGGCAGGATTATTATTTGGTCTGACGGACATACCCAATTTTCCGGCAATATTTCCGCACAAGGACAACACCTGGGAGGGTTTGTAGAAATCTCCGGTCTCGAAACTCTCAGCGTTGATGGTAGTGTCAATTTGCGCGGCGGAGATGGTAACTTAGGAACCCTACTTTTAGACCCTTTAAATATCAGGATTGTAGACTCCGAAGCCTCTCCCAATAATAATATCGACTTTGATGGTGTAGTCACCGCCGACCAAGGACCAGCAGAATATACCCTCTCCCAAACCACTTTGGAAAATTTAGCCGCCGATGCTGATATTACCCTGGAAGCACGAAATGATATTCGCATCGACCAGTTATCTAATCAAAAACTAGACCTGAGAACTACCACCGGAACTGTGACTTTCCGCGCTGATGCTAACGGAGATGGTCAGGGTTCTTTTCTCATGCACAGTGGCGATACTATCTTAACTAGGGGTGGTAATCTCAATATTTTTGGTGTCAATATTGCTACCGGGAATATTAGAACCAGTGGCGGAGATGTTAATCTAACTGCTAGTGGTATTGGTCAAATTAATACCGGGGTAATATCTACGGCTAACAATTCTAATATAGGCGGTGATATTACTCTCAATAGTAGCGAGGGTTCAATTACTACTAATAACCTGGAAACTAACGGCAGATTGTCCGGCGGAAATATTACTATTAATAGTGGTCGCCAAATTATCACGGGTTCCCTATCTTCTCGGTCTACTGATGCGGAAGGAGTGGGGGGAAATATCCAACTAGAAGCTAGTCGGGAGATTTTTTTGGAGGGTGTTAATACTTCTGGCTTTGGGGGTGGTGGTGATTTGTCTATTGTTAGCCAGGGTAGTCGGATTATTATGGATGACAGTAATAATGGGACGACACCATCTCGGATTATTACCTCCTCGGTGAGGGGAGAGGGTGGTGATGTTTTGATTACCACTAGCGAGAGTATTGATTTAGGTGCGATCGACTCGCGCGGACGACAATCTGGTGGTAATATTACTTTGGATGCTGGTATAGAAATTACTGTGGGTGCTATCTCTACCGGGGTTTGGGATGGTCTATTATCTCCTGATACTACAGGGGGTAATATTATGTTAACTGGAGATACTATTAACCTTAATGGTGGTGTTTCTGGGAATGGGTCTCTATTATTACAACCGGCTTCACCAACCCAAGATATTAGGTTGGGTGCAAATTCGAGACGGTCTTCTAACTCTTCGGGAATTGGAGAGGGTTTATCTCTGAATTTTAACAGCTTGGAATTGTCACAAATTACTAGAGGCTTCTCCGAGATTATTATTGGTAGATCCGATTCTCAGGGGACTATTTATATTGATGGAGATCTCAGGTTTCAAGACCCGGTGATGATGCGATCGCCTCAAGGTAGAATTATCGCCACTGGTGATGAAAGTTTACCCACCATTAGAGGTGTAGGGAATTCTAGCTTAACCTTACAGGCGGAAAATGAGATTATTCTCGGAAATCTCATGACAGAAGGCGGAGATATTCGCGTAGTTAGTCAATCGGATATCGTCCAAATAGAGGGGATTCACACCCTCCCCAATGGGTCTAACCAAGGCAATATTTTATTGCGAGGTTCCGAAATTAATCTAGTGGGGGGATCTAATTCGGTTCGTGGTAGCGGTTATTTACGATTAGAACCTAGTAATTCTGGGCAAATTATGACCCTGGGAAGTGACGAAAATACCAATGGTTTAGATATCCAGTTATCAGATATAGAGGCTTTAGCACCGGGTTTTGAAAGGATTATTATTGGTAGTATTGATGGAAATAGTATCATAGAAATCGCCCAAGATATCACCTTTACCAGTCCCGTCTTATTACAATCTCCTGGTGATTTAGGGAAAATTATAGCAGCGGGAAATATTACCGCAACTGGTGATGCTTCCATCTCCTTAAAAGCTGATAGTGATATCCGTGTTCGTGATATTAATACCAGTGGCTTAAATATAGACATTAATAGTGCTAGAGGTGAGGTTATTACCGGGTCTTTGCAGTCGGGAGGTAATATTAATGTACTTTCTCAAGGGAATATTCAAACCGGAGAAATTCGTTCTAATGCAAGTTTAGATAGTCTGGCTTTCCGAACAATTGACCTCAGCAGTCAGCGGGGACAAATTACAGTTGATGGCAATATTTTTGGGGATGGTACTTTTTTAAGCCTCATAGGTCAGGATGATATCCAAACCGGAAATATCACCGCCGGACGTGGTATGAGTTTAAATAGCGATCGCGGAACCATTACCACCGGAAATCTGCAAGTAGTATCCCCTGACAGCCTCAATAGTAGCATTAATATCACCGCCTTGGGAAATATTACCACAGGTGATATCAGCACCGCTACCGACCCAGGAACAGGCGCAAATATTACCATCACTAGCAACCAAGGCGGAGTGCAAAGTGGCAACCTTAATGCCTCCGGTTCCAGAGCAGGAGGGTCTATAGTAGTACAAGCAGCAGACCAGATTTTTCTAGGTGCTATTAACACTAATTCCTCCCAGGGAAATGCGGGTTCCGTCCGGCTAACTAGCGACAATGATATTGAAGTCTCCCTAATTAATACAGAAGCCCAATTGCGGGGAGGTTCCCTAGTAATTGACACCTCTCGATTTTTCCGAGTTACAGATACCTTTGAAGCCATTAATGGTGTAGAAGCCAGTATCTCTACTATCGGTTCAACAGGTAGCGGAACCATTAGATTACCAGCCTTTTCCACCCCTCTAGTTATTGGTGATCCTAGTCAAAATGGGACCGCTGGAGCTATTACTGATGGTCAATTAACCGCTGGTGCAGATACTACAATTGTCGGCAATAATTTTGAGCCAAACTCAATTAGACAGACCCCTGTGAACCAACCAGAAATTACCACTGACAATCAAGATTTATCTGATGTAGAAACCACCGCATCTTCTGTTTCTAGTCTCCCTGAAAATTTAAGCAACAATAGCTCTAACGCCTCCAACAGTGATCAGAATATCTCCGGTAATTCTAATCATGATTCCGACTCACCCCTAATTAATTCCCACACCGAAGCCAACACAGACATAGACCCGACTGGAGACCTAGTAATTCAGGTAGAACCCACCACCGTACCTACTGACCAAATTGCTCGTTCTCCCCTAGTTTCCTCGGTGCTGCAAATTGATTTATTCCGAGGTCGTGAATTTATCAACTATTTCGGCAATAATCTCAATAAAAATACCGTCGATGACCAAAGTATCCGGCAAACTCTCAGCGATATTGTCCGTATCACCAACTACAAACCCGCGATTATTTATGTATCCATACAACCCGAACAATTAGAATTAAGATTACTTTTACCCAATGGGGAACCAGTATTTAAAAGCGTGGCGGTTAATCGTGAGGAAGTCCTACAAGTAGCGCGACAATTTAGCCATCAAATTCGCACCCCCCAAAATTTCCAAGATACTGAGTATAAAGAATCAGGACAACAACTATATAATTGGTTAATTCAACCCATCAAAGATGAGTTAGAAAAAAATGGCATTGATATCCTAATTTTTTCAATGGATGCTGGTTTGCGTACCCTCCCCCTAGCCGCATTATATGACGGGGAACAGTTCTTAATAGAACACTATAGCCTCAGTCTTATTCCTAGCCTCAGCCTCACGGATACCAGTTATGTTAACCTGCAAAATGCTAGGGTTTTGGCTATGGGTGCTTCTGAGTTTCCTAATTCTAATTTAGATCCTTTACCAGCAGTTCCCCTAGAATTAGATTTGATTGTTGGTAATATGTGGCCAGGTACGTCCTTTTTAAATGAAGAATTTACCATAGCTAATCTGAAATCCCAAAGGGAACAGGCGGAATATAAAATTATTCACTTAGCAACTCATGGAGAATTTGTATCTGGAGGTGCTGACCGTTCTTATATCCAGTTTTGGGACCAAAAGTTATGGTTAAATCAACTGCGAGAGTTGCGACTAAATCAACCTCCGGTAGAATTATTGGTATTAAGTGCTTGTACTACGGCTGTGGGAGATGAAAAGGCGGAATTGGGATTTGCTGGGCTGGCTGTTCAAGCTGGGGTGAAGTCGGCTATGGCAAGTTTATGGTATGTTAGTGATGCGGGAACTTTGGGATTAATGACGACATTCTATAATGCTTTAACTGCTACTCCCATTAAAGCAGAAGCTCTGCGACAGTCTCAATTAGCTATGTTGAATGGTCAGGTACGCTTAGAAAATGGCTACCTGCTGAGTCAGACTAACATCAGCACTCGTCGCGGTGATATATCTACTCCGGTCCCGCAAGAATTAGCTAGACAAAATCCGGTTGATTTATCTCATCCTTTTTACTGGGCTGGGTTTACTCTTATTGGTAGCCCTTGGTAATAATATATAGTAGGGTGCGTCAGACCAGCCGACACCGATAAGAACCGGAGAACTGATAAACTGACGCACCAGGTATCTRATTAAATAACCTTACCTTGTAGGGTGCGTCAGACCAGCCGACACCGATAAGAACCGGAGAACTGATAAACTGACGCACCAGGTATCTAATTAAATAACCTTACCTTGTAGGGTGCGTCAGACCAGCCGACACCGATAAGAACCGGAGAACTGATAAACTGACGCACCAGGTMTCTRATTAAATAACCTTACCTTGTAGGGTGCGTCAGACCAGCCGACACCGATAAGAACCGGAGAACTGATAAACTGACGCACCAGGTATCTAATTAAATAACCTTGTAGGGTGCGTCAGACCAGCCGACACCGATAAGAACCGGAGAACTGATAAACTGACGCACCAGGTATCTAATTAAATAACCTTGTAGTGGCATGACACGCTTAAAATAGTGCATTAGTTTGAGGAGGTCTCGTCCTCCTCAAACCTTGGGTAAAGATGACGCAGAGTCACTCGTGCATCTTCGGTCGTAAATTGCCAACTCACTTGGGCTCGCTTCTCATTACGCTCTTGCTGCCACGCCACTACTTCGCGTTCGAGCTTCTCGGCACTTTCTAAACGTCGCTTCAAACACTGTTGGCTCAACACCGATAACTCAGTCTCAGCTACATTGAGCCAACTGCCGTTTCGTGTTCGTGGCGTGTGAATGATCTCATGACGGCGAGCGAGAGCGTGAGCTTCGGGGGCCGGAAAGGTTTTGTAGAGAGAGGTGATGCTGTGAGTGTTGAGGTTGTCTACTTTGGGCCTGACCGGTGGCGTGCGTCTGACCTGGCGATTTAAGGCGGGTTCAACTCCATGCTCTAAGAAGCGTTTTCGGATACGTCCAACTGAGTTGCGGTGGAGATTCAGAGCCTCGGCAATGCCATTATCTGTCTAGTAGCGGGAAGCTCCTTCTCCCTCATCTGACATCAAGAGCACTTTGGCGTGCAGAATTTTTTTCGCCGGGGCGTAACCGTTCTTGCTGATGGCTTCGAGTCGCTGCCGCTGTTCTTGGTCGAGTTTGACCTGATTTTGTCTTCGACTACCCATGCGGCTTGCCTCCTTCTCCTTGATTCAATACCCTATTTTAGCAATGTCACGCCACTAGGCAAAAATGAAGCCTTATGCCTCAAGATTGATCAGGTCGTGATCACCACCAAAAAAGACAACTGGATTGGCAACCATTTCCAATAAATCGAGGTAAAAAATGCCCTTAATGCCGTCCTAGTTGATGCTAAAGTAGACCTACCCGTTGACACCATTTTAGAGTTAATTAAACAGCAACATGACTACCAGTAAATCTCCCACAGATTACCAGATAACCATTGCTCAAATTCCCGTGCAAGTGATTCGGAAATCGATTAAAAATCTCTATATTGGAGTCTATCCCCCAGAGGGTCGGGTGCGGGTAGCTGCGCCGCTTCACTTCACTGATGATAATATCCGACTGGCGATTATCTCCCGCCTATCTTGGATTAAAAAACACCAGGCTAAATTCGCCGCCCAACCCAGTCAATCCCCGCGATAAATGGTATCCGGCGAAACTCATTATATCTTCGGTAAACGCTACGGCTTATAATTCATAGAACGCCGAGGGAAACATGAACTTAAAATTCCCAATTCTCGGATAGTGCAATTATTCGTTAATCCCGGAACTTATCGGGAAAATCGCGCCCAAGTTTTAGCCGAATGGTATCGGCAAAAAGTCCATGATACTATACCACAATTGCTGAATAAATGGCAACCCATTATCGGGGAAAATGTGACCAATTGGGGGATTAAGAAAATGCGGACTAAATGGGGGAGTTGTAATATCACTCAGCGCCGCATTTGGCTAAATTAGAACTCGCCAAAAACCCCATAGAGTGCTTGGAATATGTGGTAGTTCATGAGTTAGTACATCTCTTAGAACGTTATCATAATCACCGTTTTCAGGCTTATATGGACGAGTATCTTCCCCCATGGCGACAATATCGAGATATTCTGAACCGGGAACCCTTAGAAGACTTCTAAATCTGCCGGAACCGGAGCATAATGACCATCAACGGTCAACTGAAAACCGTCATAGTTACCATCTTGATTAAAGTACCACATAAAATCAGGGTCAGGACCGGGAGCATACCAGAGAATATCTGTGATTCCCGAACCRTTAAAGTCGCCCGCTATGGGAATATAATCACCGTTGAGAGGTAACAATGGGTCGATAAATTCCGGCGGCGGTACAGGTTCCGCTACAGTCCCATCGACTATCACCCGACTCATAAACGCATCTGACGCTCCATTATTGATTTCCCCATTTAGGTTGCCTCGAGTATAGCCCGCGATATAAATAGACCCATCAATTCTCGTGGTGAGGGCATTTGCACCGTCCCAGTCATTGCTGGCTAACAGCCTTGTCCACGCCAAAGCGCCATCAGTTTCGTATTTGGCGATAAACCCATCGGAGTAACCACGATTCATTTCCCCACCCAGGTTGCCTTGAGTCCAACCCGCCATATAAATAGACCCATCAAGGCCGGTGGTGAGGGCATTGGCTTCGTCAGGATTAGGGGTTCCCAACTGTGTTGTCCATACCAGAGTCCCATCCTCCGGTTCGTATTTGCTGATTAAGGCATTCCCCCCACGATTACGATTAAAAATTTCCTCGTTGATGTCGCCCTCGGTTAGACCAGCGACATAAATARACCCATCAAKKCCGGTGSTCARGGCATKRGCTGCCCCCCAACCATTGCTTCCCAACARYCTYGTCCATACCAGAGTCCCATCRGGTTCGTATTTGGCAATAAAGCCATCAGCACCACTCTGATTAATTTCCCCATTCAGGTCGCCCCAAGTCTCACCCGCCATATAAATAGACCCATCAAAGCCAGTGGTGAGGGCTCTGGCACCATCCCAATTACTGGTTCCTAACAGCCTTGTCCGTGTCAGAGTCCCATCGGGTTCGTAGTTGCTGATAAAGGCATCCGTGCCACCATTATTTATTTCCCCACCTAGGTCGCCGCTAGTAAAGCCAGCTACATAAATGGACCCATCAAGGCCGGTGGTGAGGGCATGGGCTATTTCCGACCTATTGCTTGCTAACCGGGTTGTCCATACCTGGCTGCCATCGGGTTCATACCGGGCGAGAAATACATCGTTTTCATTACTGGGAATTTCGTATGGCTGTGCTACATTTAACGTGTTCAAACCTGTACAAAAATTATGAAAGCTTTACACAGATTGAAAAAGTATCGCATTGTCTTGGAAGACAACGGCAGTAGCCTGCAAAGCACGAAGCATAATGTTTCGTGCGCCTACCCAATCACGGGGTGCTGTATAGCCGCAATTAGGACATTTAAAAACCTTACTTCCCCCTAGTTTGTCATGGATTTGACCACAATGGTGGCAGGTTTTAGAGGTATAACTTTCGTTACAGCGTACAACTAAAACACCTTTTCTTTCTGCTTGTTGCATGAGATGTTTAGCAAATCTGTAGTGACTCCAATTTAACAAGTTTCTCACTGACTTAGAGTTGAGATTTCTACGAGACTTGAAAACCATTTTACTAGAATTAAAAGTAGGAAGAAATATAAGTTTATAGTGATTAACTAAGAAATGAGCGACTTTCTTATGCAAATCATCGACTAGGTTACGAATCCGCTCCCGCATTCGATGATAAGCTCTACGCATTTGATATCGTTTTCGTTTAATTTTACATTGACTAATCCGGCTCATTAAAACGTCTAAATGGTAACAAAGGCGATTAATTTTGCCAATATCATTGGTAGCAAACTCAGTAATCGATTCACCATCATAACCCACTAAAAAGGAGCGCACACCAGGGTCTAAAGCTATAACCCTCTTTTGCTCTGTTGTTTCCGGCTCTTGATACTCTGGAAAACAACCATACCATTTACCCCTGGCATACTTTAGTTGTGTTCCATAAGGGCAATTCTTAGGTATAGCTTGAGGTGAAGTAAAGGTTAAACCTTTAGTTAAACGGGTATACCAAGTTCCATTCCTAAAGTTATTCACCTTGAATTTAATGATTTGAGATGGTGCTCTGCAGGACTTGAATTTGACTTGAACCCCAGCCGCATTAGCTTGTTTAAAAGCATCGAAAGCATCGGCTACTGCTTCCTGTAATTGATGTACTGGTAAAGATTTTACCCATTCCGGTTTGTCACTATTTATGACTAACTTTTGGCAGTCAAAACAGCTCCATTGATAGCCATGTTTCCAAGTGGCAATGGTATAGTTATAAATCCACCGATAAGCAGCTAACCAACGTTTCCAAACAGCGTGTAATTCTTCACAAGGATACAATCTCACCTTCCTCAATCTGTTCGGAGTCATCTTGCTTGTCTGATGACGGGGTTTCTTTTTGAAGTTCTTTACGGGCTGGTTTTTCGTACTTTCGTAGTCCGTAAATCCGAGCAGAGAAACAGTGGAGGATGGACAAGATATCGCTAACGAGTTCTTGTTCTGGAGAGAGACTCTTTTTCCTGAGAACCACGAATTCACATCCACTTTCTGCACATAACCATTCAATGAGTGGAAATCCGAAACGGACAAGCCTATCGGCGTGAGCGATGACAAGTGTGCCGATATTTCCTTCGTATATTCGTTCCAATATAGCGAGGAATTTTCGCCATTTAAAATTGAGTCCACTGCCAACTTCTGTAAGCATTTATGCTGTTGGGTATGCGCTGCGTAGAAATTCAGCCTGTCTAATGAGGTCATCCTTTTGGGAATGGGTGCTGACTCTTGTATAACAGACAATGGGGTGCGAGACGTTCAGGCATGAAATAGGGATGAGATACCCGAAATAGCTGCCTGGTGGAGATTTCAGCCCCTTGGTTGAATACAAGAGGCTTGCCTCTGACCATCTCCATAACTGTTTATATGTCCCAACGTTTGGTATAGAAATATACAAAACAAGGCAGGGAACCCAAGGTCAAAACGAACTAACTCATACAAATTCCTTATAGGAAGCCCATAAATGGATAAGAAAAGTTAGGAAATTAGGGTAACGGCGATAGCCACCCCCAGTTTTGGGAATCACAACACCAGGATTGAAGCGGGGAACGGAAGGCGTGAAGTAGAACCTACTACCAAAATGCGACAACT
>NZ_PKGG01000275.1:0-5736 GCF_046480465.1 Arthrospira sp. PCC 8006 | reverse complement strand
GGGGATAATATAGTTCCCGCCTATACGGCACCCGTGCAAATTAAGGATGTTGATAATAACGGCAATATTATTATGATTCGCTATGAATATCCCAAATCATCTGATTATTTAATTAGGGATGTTATGCCATTATTAGAAGCCGCCGGAGTTCAACTGGTGTATTACGGACACTCCCACCTATGGAACCGATTTCTGGGACCCACGGGAATTAACTTTTTAGAATCTTCCAATGTCGGAAATAGTTATGGTGCGGCTTGGGGAAATAATCGCCGATTTGTTCCCCCAGCTTTCACCGAAGTATATACCCCATTCGGAGACCCCAACGGACTCCAACCTATCATTCCTAATCTTAGTCCCGTTTCCGATAGAGATGGCGCACCTCAACCCTATATCGCTAGTAACGATATTACAGTTTTTAGTATTTTGGACACGGGCACGGCCACTGTGAGCAGCTATCTGTTCAACACAGAACAGCCTAATAGTCAAGTGATCAAATTT
Source organism: Arthrospira sp. PCC 8006 (assembly GCF_046480465.1). NCBI lineage: Bacteria > Bacillati > Cyanobacteriota > Cyanophyceae > Oscillatoriales > Microcoleaceae > Arthrospira > Arthrospira sp. PCC 8006. The sequence goes on along the minus strand of NZ_PKGG01000275.1, from coordinate 5,238 downwards.
GATGAGTTTTCCCTATTGACCCCCAATAGCTGATCAACCCATATACATCGGCTTTTGAGTTCACTATCAAAAAAATTCCGCGCCAGGGGTTGACAAAATCGATTGACTGCTGATACGATAGTTAATCGTGGGAATAAGCCGGGATAGCTCAGTCGGTAGAGCAGAGGACTGAAAATCCTCGTGTCGGCGGTTCAAGTCCGCCTCCTGGCATTTTGGGAAAAACCTTATCCTGACAGCGATAGCGGGTTATTACTCAACCCCTATATCCTATTGAGTTACTCAGATATTACTCACAATCTAGTCCTAGCATAGGAAAATAATTCTGTCAATAGGATGATTACTCAGTCAACAAGCACAACTTAATCAATCTGTCAAATGCCTACTATCTCCCCCTAACCAAACACAGACAGGGTAACTCTCTCGTGATACCCGTCAATGGCAAGCCTTCGGTTCGTAACGAACCATTGACTGCTATCACATCGTTCGTTTCCCCAATAGTGCTTGTTTCGGTTAGGGGGAGGGTATGGCTCAAATCAACCCATAGTGGGTTCCCTATGGGAGTCAGATTATTGGTGAAATCTTGAGGAGCCTACTCGCTACCAACAAAATGCGATCGCATAATCACGACTAACCCGGCTATGACATACTGAAGCGATACCCCCAAACAACTTTTCAACTGGTGACTTGTTTCCTCATCGGGGCTGATACCCACAAAATCCTCAGCAAGTCTCCAATTTATAGGGGTATTCATTTCGTTCAGAACCCAGTACCCCTAATAAACACCCTAAGCCAAAATCTTAGCCGTAGGTTGTAGGTAAAGCTATCTGTTAGGGGTAAAGTAGTTCTGGGTAATATCTGGACATGATAGGGTGAGCATTCATATAAACGATTTATAGTCTATAAATTATAGTCTATAAATGAAAAATACATACACGCACCCCCTACAGTCAGAAACCATAGGGGGCCATTTAAGTTATTGGGGTAGCTGTTAGGTGTTAGGGTTTAGGGTTTTCTCATTCTGCACTTAGTAATCATAGCTAACGCTACGTCTGTTAGCTTGTCTACAGTGACTTGGTCAGCTTTCCCTATGTAAATGTGATGATTGACGCTACCATCCCACCCTTTGAGGTTCCAGTAGGTAAAACCATTGATTGAGGTTTTTTTGCACGCTGTAAATCGTTTACCATTAACCTCTACTGAAAAGGATTTATGGGTTTATAGGTATTTAAACCATTCTGAAGAGCCTACCTCAATGCAGATACTATGACTTACTAAAAACCCGGTATAGCTTCCCGTTAACGTTACTACTGGGAGTAATTTAGGTATCAAAGTTACCTCCCATAAAAATATCGCTACTGTAACCATTGCCGCTAAAGTCGGACATAAATGATACTGGTTGAATAACTGTCTCTTGAGACGATACCCATTTTTTCTGTACCGTCATAAAATCAACAGCGGCGTTATGAGCTATTTCGGCTAATTTCATCCTGGTATCTTGGTTAGCGTAGGGGATATATCGTGACATCATTTGAGCGTAAATATCACGTGCTAATTCCGCGATAACCATTAACCTTGCTTGTTCTTCATTCATGGTTTTGTCTCCTATTGATTGCATTGCAGTAACTGATTAATTGAACTCATGATAATCATTGTCAGGGTGATTTTGACTATTGTTGTGTTCTGTAATTTTTGCATTAAGCAAGGCTTCAATGCCTTTGAGTAACTCGATTTCCGCGTTTAAAAAATGCCTGTGGATTTGGATAAATTCGATAATTTCATCAAATTGTTCAGGCGTGATAGCAAGTTCTACTAAGTCAAGCAATCCCACAACGTTAGGGTTGACTCGATTGCTAATATAGCTATATTCTACTACGTTTAATCCGGGTGTACTTGATTTGATTGACATAGTTTTATCCTTTGATGATGGTTAAGCTGTGATAGTTTAAACCCGTCCGAGACGACGTTAAACTATTCGATTTTGGTCAGTAAATGCTTGATATAATTAAGCTGTTTAAGCAATAATTGTTTTTTTGCTTCTGCTACAGATAACTCAATCTCGCAATCATCCATAATACTGATTAACGTATCTCTAGCGTCTTCTCTGTTGGCGTTGTAGATTGTACTATCTACCATTTGTTTAAATGTTTTAAACCTTATTTTTGCAATAGCATTTATATTGTTTTGGGTCATTTTTGGGTCTCATAAATTATTTGTTCCCAAACATTTTTGCCGTTCTGATTAATCATATTATATCCTCTATTTTTTATTAGATTATTTAATTCATGCACAGTAACTATTGAATCTAAATAACCATCATTTTTGGCTCTCTCAATGGTTTCTTTCAGAGTCTTGGGGTCAATATCAGTTACAACCTAGATTAATTCTGGACACCCCGCGTTAATAGCTTGTTGATTTTGATTTGTTTTGGCTTCTATACTTTGAGCGATAAAACTATCCAAAAATTGCTCAGTACCTGATGATATAGTCAAGATTTTTTTAATAAAAAAATCCCAGTAATCATTGAAGCGTTTAATTGATTCATTGATAGATAATTGATAAATCAATGAATGGGTGACAATGATTTCACTTGATAACCTAGCGTTAATGATATCTTTTTTGTGTTTCTGTAGTTGTTTTTTGACCTTGCTGTATTGATTGCAGTTATCGAGATCTCTCCAGAAAATTTCTAATTGAGATGATAATGAGATGATAATTTATCAAGCGTAATATCTTCTACATCGTTTAAATCGCTTAATTCGTAACTATTCCCCCTATATTCTTCTGATGTCATTGTATCTCGTTTTTTAAACCATATAGGAAACATTCGTATTTTGAGTTCGTTTAATTTCCAAAATGTCCACAATGGATGTATTGAATTAATCACCTTTAAAGCGAAAGCATCAAATACCATGTTAGTTCCCGGTATTTGACTACTGATGGTTATTCGGCTATTTTTGCGGTTTAACACCTTGAAAAGCGATAACATATTCTCATTTTCAATTAATAANGCTAGGGGTGATATCTTCCCATACCAATATAAAATTTTTCTCAAATTCACATTGAAGGGGGTCATAAAAGCGTTCGTGTTGTATCTTGTTTCTCAGTGAAGCAAATGTGCTGTTAGCTAACACTGTGTCGGTGCGATACAGTGAAGCCGCAATAGTAGCTATCTGTGACTTTCCAGTACCACTAGACCCCCAAAGGAACAGGATTCCTGCTGTACTCATAAGGGTTACTGGAGACGCTATAAACGAGGTTACAATAGGGAATTGGATATCAGGATATGGCAGAACACAGACAGCCCTACACACCGATTCTATCTGTTTACCTAAATTGCCATCCGTGATTATTTCGTCAAGTTCAGATGACATTTGGCTTCTGATTAGCCTATAATCGATATAGTCGTCGGACATGGTACACTCCTATCGCTCTTGTATTGCTGACATGGTATGGTGGTTATCCCCCCTAAAATTTTAGGGGGGATTATTTGTGACTACATTAATCGCAGTAACTCAATTAAAGCTATCAAGACATCAGAATCAAGTTTTTTAACCTTGTTATAAAGGCTATCAAAGCTAGGGTCACAATCCAAAACCTTAGCCCCTTCTGTTAGCCTTTCTTCAAAGGTTTTGTATTTCGGTTTACCACCAAAGCCACCATTTTTTGGGTTTTGGATTCAATGAAAGCGTCAATATCAGCGATAGAGTAATTAGCTACCCGTTCATCAAATTCTTCTATATCCTCAATATAGAAGATATTAGAAATGTCAGAGTTGAAATTATCATCTCCGATATTTCCTTCTAATATCCTGTTAGAAGGTATGACTGATGATTGCCCTAAGTTTATTGTTGCTGTAAACATCACAGAACCGTCTGTAAGCATTGCGTCACTTTCTATTATTTTAAGCAATGCAAGTTCTAGCATTGTAGGGGTGTATTATCGTTTTTTGCCGTTATATTCAGTCTCGTATTTTTCAATAAAAAACCTGACAGCTAATAATTCTTCATCACCTTTGGAATAACTCCAATCCCTATCATTGAAGTTAGCAAAATCACCTGATACACCTTTCCCGAATATCCATAGGTGAGGTAAATTAATTCGGATGCTTGACTAATCACTAGGAATGTGCCTGATTCTCCAGATTTAACTGCACTACAAAACGCGAATTTATCGTCATCTCTTTTACCGTAATATCCAATACTCATGATTACTCTTCCTTAGTTAATTGTTGATTGTTGATTGTGTTAGGTGATTTGATTCTGGCTGCAATTTGGCGACAACCATACCAAAACATTGGATTACCGGATAGCTGAACTCTAAACTGTGATTGTTTAGTTAGCTTAATAATTGCAGAGCCTTGATAATCACCACGTGGTCTGTAACTACCCATTACCTGATAGGTAATATTCTTGAATTCAGGTGTTTTGTGTTCCTCAATATGTGTCAAGACTTGATAAGCCACAATGATTGTATTTTGGTCAAATTTATGGGGTTTATAATGGCTTTGCACAAGTTCACCATTGAGGCTAAATATGCCTTTATAGTGTAGATTTATCACGGTTGCTGTTCTCCTATTAACTTAAATTATTGTGCTTTCAGATGTCGTTGGAACTCATCGATATTCATTAAATAAATACCTGGCCAACGATAAGACCTGTTCCGAGTGACAAACCAAATATCTTCAATCATTCCGGGATTAAGGTAATTAAGCAATTGCATCTTGAGTTTAAACTCGGTTGTTAGCGTTCCCTTTACTTCGATGTATTGGTTGAAAACTGGACTATAAAAGTCTGGCTTCCATGTAATTGACTTCCAATCATTACAGTGATCAACCAAAGTTAATCGGGGGTGTATTGATAGGTTGTCATCATACTTTTTGAGTAGGTGATACACCTTGCTCTCTAGCGTTGATGCAAAGTAATGGCCCTCATCATATTGTCCTTTGGCGTGATACTTGTTAATCATCATTATTTACCTCCTCTTTATCGCCACCAGATTCAGCTTGATAAATCCTCCATTCTTCCCGGCAATATTCAAGTGCTTTATTGAGAATTTCCTCAATTTTATCTGGGCGTAATGGGATTAATTTTTTCATGATTTTTCCCACATAATAAGCCAGAAATTCATGGTAAAATTTAACGGCTGTTAATTGCCATTGAAGTTTTCCTCTTCCTGCATAGTTAGGAACCTTTATAGCAAACGACATTCCCATATACATCAACGGGTAAAGTTTATTAT
>NZ_PKGG01000415.1:0-1959 GCF_046480465.1 Arthrospira sp. PCC 8006 | reverse complement strand
GTGAATGGATTAATATATAACAATAGCTGAACCCCAACCCACAAACAATGGATGGGGATTTTGACCAATTTTAGTCAGGTTTCCCCCAAGTATATCAGCGCCTTTTGCAGAGACTTTAACAGGAAAAAAATCGGGTCTTTTAGGCGATCGCATAGACGGACAAACTGTTGATATCGGTTTTGAGACCATCGAGAAAATCGGAGTTTTAGCCATTGCCAATTTCGGGAAAAGTTCATGATTTCGGGAAAGGTAGGTTAGGGGATAAAATCATCGGAACCAAGCCGGGTCATGGTAGAATGAAAAAACCCTGGTCACGGTTTCTGGGCGTTGTCCCCGCTGTTGAAGTTCCGCTAATACCCACAGTTGATAGAGTCCTCTGGGTTGGTTGCGTCCATCCCAACTAAAGACCATTTCCCCCCGTCTGGGGTTGGGTCTTTGTTGACTATGAATAACTTGGTTATTGTGGCGAATTTCAAAGCTGTTAATTTGGGTGCGGGCGGGACTGTATAAAACGAATTGATAGGAGGAGGAAGGTTGACCGATAATCACCGGAATATAGATGGGTTGTGAACCAGGAAGACTGGCGATCGCCCGCAGACTGTTGGCGGCAACTTCGGCTTGTCTAATGATGCGGGTATCTAAATGCAATTGATATTTATTTTGGCTTAATTCGGGGGTGAAACTGTCGACTTGATAACGCCTCTCAAAGGAGCGGAGAGTAATGTTAGGAATCCCTCCCATATTCGGCACTTGCAGTCTCAGGGTATCGCCTAAATTAGTCAGGTTGGAGGTAGCCAGGGACACTAAGTTAAACGAGGCACTGATGGCTTGGCGGTTGATGCCTTCGCAGCGGTCGGGGCTAGAACGCCGTTGATAAACAAGGTGGTTAGGATCGCTGGGGGGACAGGCGGCCGCTGCTGGTGCATGGAGGGCAACAATTCCGGCGGTGAGTAGATACAGAGGGGTGAGAAGGACTGATCGGAGCATGGTTTTTTTCCCTCAAAAAGTTTGACAATATCTATGGGGATATGATAGGCTAGTATTATTGTGGAAGAAAACCCCCTTTCTGGGTGGTTAAAATCGCAGCCCCCACCGTTGCAGTTGTTGGCGGATGACATCGACAGGATAAGCGAAGCCGAAACCGCCGATGCTGGCTCCTGTGTTCCCACCTGCCATAGCTGCGGCTTCCAGTTCGTCGGCGATCTTGGTTACTAGACCCACGACTTGGTTATCGTAGATGACCGCGCCGCCGGAGTTCCCCACGGCTAGATTAGTGCCGCCAATTTGTAGGTTTAGCTGGTTGGCTTCGGGGGTGTTGGCGGCAATGTAACCTCGCAGGATAGTCCAGGAGCTGCCGGTGACGGGATGGCCGATGATGCGGACATCAGCATCGAGGGGAATGGCAGAGTTGCTGAGGCGGAGGGGTTCGATGTCGTCGGGGAGGCCCGTCACTTCCAGGACAGCCAGGTCTAGGAGGTCGTTGGGGCTGGTGATGTGGCGGATACGAGCCGGGAACCGCAGGCGGTGTTCGGGTTCGTTGTGGCTGTAGAGTTCGATTTTAATATCGCTGCTGGGACGTTTCCCAAAGTCCTCGTCAGAGACCACATGGCGGTTGGTGATGATGTAGGTGCTATTGCCTTCCCGGTGGACAACCCACCCGGTACCGGTTTTAGCTCCGGTGGTGGTTTGGGCGATAATCAGGACGGTGGAGCGTTGCAGACCAAATAGGGGTTGCTCCTGAAGGCTGGGGAGGATTTCGGTGGGGTTCGCGGGGAGGGGATTCCCCCGCAGGGCGAGGAGTCGTTCGGCTTCCTGGAGGTTGCTGTAAGCTATAGCAAAGTTGGGGTCCAGTCGGATGGCTTTTTTGTATTCGGCGATCGCACCTGGCAAATCTCCCTGTTGTTGGAGGGCATAACCGAGATTGTTGTGAGCTATAGCATCATTGGGGTCTAGTGCCAA
>NZ_PKGG01000333.1:0-3780 GCF_046480465.1 Arthrospira sp. PCC 8006 | reverse complement strand
CAAATCCACTACGAGGGTGGGGGTAGCAGTGAGGGAATGGATAGCACTGTTTCGACGGGTATCAGTTACCGGGGCGCTCCCAAAGTTGTGCTGTACTTTTTGGAACGGATCGAGGATGTGGAAAAAGGCTACCGACAACTAGAGGCGAGAGTTGGTTTCCGTTTGGTGGGAAAAACGGAAAACCCGAACGGAACTGGCGACTTGTTAACTAAGGCTAACATCAGAAATTTGGCTCAGAGAATTGTCCAGAACTTTCTACAACCCCAACAATTTCGTCTTCACAAGGGTAGAGAATCGGTTAGCTATAGAGACAAGCACCAAGGGTTAGAGTCGTTTGTTTTTGCAACTAGCGCATCAGAGGGGATTAATCTTTATCAGCGAATCTGCCAGGTGATGCAGATAGAGTTTGACAGTTCAAAGGTCTTTACATCGAGCAACCAAAATCCATCCCAAGCGTTTCCTATTACGCCCCCAGAAGTGACGATATTGGGTAACAAAGTCAAACCACCCCGCCGCCGTCCGGTCGGGCACGTCTATTTTAGAGAGGCGAAATTGTTTTTAGAGATGCTCAACGAGCCTATCCTTCTCTGTGACTACAACGGGCATATATACAGGAATCCCGATTAGAAGACAACCCCAACTATTTTTTTAGATCAAGCAAACTCCCTTGCATATTCGGAAACCCTATAGGTTTCCGTAACTGTTCCATACCCTAAAAATGCCTGTTATGAATGTAATGGTAAGCAGTTTTGAAGCAACAAGGCAGGTATTGGATGTCTAGTCTAAATAGTACGAAAATTTATAGCTGGACTTCACCGTCGCCAGGGGGTACAGGAACCACTAGAGTGGCAGCAAGGCTTTCTGCTCGGTATGATGGCATTGCTACACATCTCGGAATGACCGCCCATACAAATCCAACTGAAGTAAACGCCCATATGCTTAAGCCAAATAAAGCTGTGCAGGAGGGCTACTTAATGAAGATGAGAATTAACTACCGAAAAGGCGAGAAGTATTTTGGGGCGGATATTTATGTGCCTACAGACAAAGTGACTGAAGCTATCCAGATACTACCTAACAAGCCCTGGGATGGTACGGGAGTGATAACTTCATGTCGCGATCGTGTACGAGTTGATTACCGCTAATAACAAAAGGAGAGTATATCAATGGCTAGAACGAAACTGTGTCAATTAGTAGATGGCACTAAGGTTAGAGTATTTAGATCTAGTAGTGTGATGTATACCTCAGACACTGTAACCAATTTGGGAATAGGTCCAGTCGCTGACGCAAATAAGAAGGAGCCAGTTTATGATACTGGGGAATTAATGCGAGCTGGTGTATTGGTGAGACTTTGCATTAGTTGCAACAATGGAGCTAATAAACCACCAATTACATACAGAGTATTTTGCGACGTAGAAAACGTAAACGCTGCTTTACATCATTATAATAGTGGCGGTAAAACCCTAAACGGTAAAACAGTATTGAGAGCTAGTCTAGACCGTCGTCAAGTTATCAAGTAAAACATGGATTTTACCGATGCTTATGGCACTTGGAAGGTGATAGCTTCAGGCTATCAGCCAACTCAAGAGTGGATAATTCACAGCTCCCCAGTTACTCAATACTCATTATTGAGGTTTAGATTTTTAACTGATTGGGGGCGGTGGACAAATCCCTATGATGGCTATAGGTCAATGCTGCTTATTCGAGGGCATTATTATAATGATTCTGAAAATTCTGACTGGATAACAGAGCAAAGGACTGTATACGTTACAGAGGAACCGCAACTGATTAATTATCCACCAGTTCAAGGGTTTACAGATAACCCCTCGGTGATTAGAAAGTTAGGAGTTCGCCGCCGTTTTTTCAAAAACGCAACATGGATCGAAAATCATCCTACAATGGATCTAAAGTTTAACGTAACAATTGAGGCTTTTGTAGACTAACATGGACATCTCTCTTAATCAATTAATTGACCATCTCCCCAATGATTCACAGTTTAAAACCTTACTAGGAACATTGGGGGCAAGCGGTGATAGTGTGGACGCTACCGTAGAATTTTGTCATTTAGTAGGGGCATTATATCAAGCACAGCAAGTATACAACCAACAACCAGGAAATAAAGCAATTAATATGGTCTCAGCAGTAAGTATTGAGCCTGTAGTAGAAAGTTTAGACGGGACATTTTTTAGGAGGTTAGAAAGAACTCTAGCTTTTTTGGAAAAGTATGAAAATAGTATAATTGTCCCGAACGTCAAAAGTTAGTTGGTCGAAAATTTAAAGCTGCCAGATAATTCGGATTCTATCTGCGTTATCTGGTCAAAGTCTTGAAATTAACCCAAGTAAAATGTGATTAAAAATCCACATAAACATAGGAGTTAATTCCGCCGTGGATATTGAAGTCGAAAAAATCACAATAATCATAAGTTGGATACTTTCACTCATTAGTACGGTATGGTATGTATCAGTTCAATACACAATAATTAAAGTACAAGTCAACAGAAACAGAGAAGAGCTAAACAGAATATCATCAATGCTTAGGCGAGAAATAGAAGAGCATAACAGACTTATATGGATAAACGTCAACCACATGGAAAAATACTTAACCAAAAATCAGGATTATTTTCCGTTAAATATACAAGGCGATCAATACAAAAATTATGACGACTGAAGTTTTGCCGGAATTATTACGGGTAGGAAGTGATGGGGTTGTGATATTTCTAGTGTGGTCTTTAATGAAACAGAACCAAAAGTTAATAACAGAGGTTAACTCAAGAGACAATGAATTAATGAAGTTGATTTACAAAATACTTAGCAGTGAACAACGAGGGACAAGAAGTAAACGCGATCGCACAATCAAGCCAAAGCCACAAGAATCCGTTAGGACTTGGGAGTAGAGTTGTCTGTGGCCCTAACGGATAACGGGTTGTCAAGTAGCCATTGCTCCTGGCCACAATCATCATACAGAAAAACTAAAGCGATCGCCACCCAAGTCACTTAACTCGTATAAACGCTTCCGGTTAAAACCAAAGATAAAACATCGGTGCGCTGTTGCAAATTCTCCAAAATTTCCCGCACTCCCGCCAACACATATCCCCGACATCGCAGCAACATTTCGGGGAGATGTTTAATGTAGAGTTTCTGAAGTTGTTCGATATTTTCCGCCGTCGGTTCAAGATTGCACTTTTCTAAAATCCTGCTGCAAATATCCCAATCTGTCAATCCCGCCATATTCAAAGCTGACAAATCCGTGCGATCGCCTGTCAGTTCTGCGATCGCTACCTCCATCGACAGCCGCCCCGCCCCTTTAGTGTTTAAAAGCGTCCCGTCAATATCCCAAAATAACACCGTTTTCAACTTCTCAAATACCCCCTCTCCCCTATTCAAGTTGACTTAGTAACCCACCTTTATATTACAGTTCATCCGGGTTAATTCCCTGGGCGCGTAATAACTCCGCTAGTCTTTCCGCCCGTTGGCGTTCCTGCTGTAACTCTACTTCGGCTTGTTCCGCCCGCTGACGTTCATTTTCCGCCCGCTGACGTTCATTTTCCGCCCGCTGACGTTCATTTTCCGCCCGCTGACGTTCAATTCTAGCCCGTTCATCCCCCGTTAATAGCAAATTACCCTGATTATCCCACCAACGCATCCAAGGCAATTCTACGTTGCTATACTGTCCCCGCCAAATCCCTAATTCTACACCCATGGAGTGAATGGGATAGTGACCTCTTTCATTCGCCGCCACTAACTCATAGTGATTTTCCACTAGGTGATAGACTTCTACACTGG
>NZ_PKGG01000016.1:0-47412 GCF_046480465.1 Arthrospira sp. PCC 8006 | reverse complement strand
ATTGGCAATGCAGAAATTACTATTTTGTATAACTGACTCACTCAAATCAGCCCCGGTCAAATTCGCCCCACTCAAATTTCCTTGATTTAAGTGAACCCGGATCAGAGTAGCCCCGGTCAAATTCGCCCCACTCAAATCTAGCTCACTAAGAATAGAGCGGTTTAAATTAGCTCCCGTCATGTGCGCCCCACTGAGAACAGAGCGAGTCATAGTCGCCCCAACCAAAATAGCATCAGTCAGTTGAGAACCATTCAGCAGACAAGTCCCAATCAAACTTGCTCCGGTGAGGTTAACCCCCGTTARRTTCACCTGAGACAAAWTCGCCCCACTCAAACTCGCCCCACTCAGGTCAGCTTGATGCAAAACTGTTTCCGTCATACTAGCCCCAGTCAAATTCGCATCAATCAAAACCGCCATTGATAGATCCGCATAACTCAACTGAGATCTACTCAGGTTCGCACCAATCAAGCGGGTATGAACCATTAGGGCTTCTGCCAAATTCGCCCCACTCAAGTTGATCCGATTTAGGGTAACTTCATTGAAAATTGCTGCCACTAGGGAGATATCGCTAAAGTTTCGTTCCCCTTGGGCATATCGAGTTAAAAGTTTATTAACAGTAACCGTTTCAGGCTTGCTCATACAAAAGGAATAATTGACTATCTCTATTGGAATAGGAATTGAAAAGGGATATTTTCCATGAACTCCAATCGAAAAAGCTCATAGAATCTGCGGGTGAACTGATGGTTAACAACAAAAAGATCTACTCGCCCCTGAGTCGATACCCACAGGCTACCTGCTGACCGCCTCAGAAGGCTTTAGCTAATTGCCCCAATTCAGCTTGTATCACCAGCGACCATCCCATAATGTTCTAGGGAAGCTAAAGATACTAGGAGTAAATCAAGATGCCAGGGTTCGGAAGTGTTAGATGACAGGGGAAGAGCTACTCGCCAAAACTGATCCCCATGGTGGCGGTTCTGGGGATAGGCGATCGCCTGAATAATCCAAAATTTGATGATTTTAGCTAACAACACATTTGGCTGATGATCGGGAAAACCCTTAACCCATCGCCAATAACCAGCGGACGGATCCCTTGCAACTCCCATAAAGTGTGTATTCCTTACCCCAATACCCAGGTCAAATTCTCATTTAACCTAAGACAGAAGCACGCATCTGGGGAATTAGTCGATTTCAGGCAACTTGCTGCTCAGTGGTGGGACAGATTCTCACCTTAACAACGTTTCTCTTGATATCAGTTTAACACCAATAGGAGCAATAGTCAGCCCCATAGAGCGTTGTCAATCTGCCAGATTCTAATCCCCACTGCAGTTGTGGGGGCAATGTTTTTAAAATAGTCCCCTAACTAAAGATAATAGCTGAGGGATATACTGAGCAAGACTGCCACTCAAATCAATTTGAGAAATGGGGAACAGTCTACGGATTAGCGGGTTCATTCCCGGAAAATCCTCAATGTGAAAACCAAGTTACTGGCAACCGGAGGGACTATGGAAGTTCGTGGGATTTGGCTAACTACTACTGATAGCAGGGTTCTCTACTCTAGGGCGACTATTGCTGAAGCAATGGACTTTTTAGCCGACACAGGCTTTAATGTCGTGTTTCCAGTGGTTTGGAATAAAGGGGTCACTCTCTATAAATCTCAGGTGATGAGCCAAAAATTTGGCGTTGAGATTGATTTTTATGTTCGCGGACGTGACCCTCTCGCGGAAGTGATTGAGGAAGCCCATCGCGTCGGACTCAAGGTGATACCCTGGTTTGAGTATGGGTTTGCTAGTTCCTATCAACAGAATGGGGGCCGCATCCTTAACCAAAAACCTAACTGGTCGGCGATTAATTCCCAGGGGGGTATGGTGGTTAAAAATGGCTTTGAGTGGATGAATGCCTTTGATAGCGAAGTTCAGGACTTTATTATGAGTCTGATTTTGGAGGTCGTCCGTAAATATAATATTGATGGCATTCAAGGGGATGATCGACTCCCGGCTTTACCTTCGGAAGGGGGATATGATCAGCAAACGGTGCAGCGCTATGTCAAGGAGTTTGGCCGTCAACCTCCCCTACATCATAAGGACTCTCAATGGCTACAGTGGCGCGCTAATATTCTCACGGATTTTCTGGCGCGGATTAAACGAGAGGTTAAGGCGATTAAACCTAATTTGATTGTTTCTATGTCTCCCAGTGTTTATAGTTGGGGATTAAATGAATACCTCCAGGATTATATTGCTTGGATTGATCGGGATTTGGTAGATATGATTCACCCGCAACTTTACCGCCGCAATTTTTGGAGTTATAAGGGGTTAGTTGATCAGTTGGTTGATGTGCAATTCCGAGATTGGCAATTGCCTAAATTGTCCCCCGGAGTTTTGATTAAGGTGGGCTCCTACCGCATTAGTGCCGATGAACTCTTAAAGTCTATTGACTACAACCGACATCGCGGCGTGAAAGGGGAGGTTTTATTCTTTTATGAAGGACTCCGGGAAAATAATGATGAGTTGGCTAAAGCACTCCGCCGAGGACCTTATGCTACTCCCGCCCGGTTGTAGATGATATTGAATTGAACAAAACTGGCTATTTTCAGCAGAGATGACGCTCTTTTGTGACGGCTTATTATGGGGATATTTAACCATAATTAAACGCTGTGACTTTAACTGCCTCTCTGTTGGATGATAGCTGCTGCTATTCCTTCGCCTCTATGAGAGGGGGTTGATGGCTCTCCTGATTGGTCAATATATGGTAATTAATCATTAGGATTGGGTTATGTATGATAGCCAGGAAGTCACCATAGACACTCCCTTAGTTAGTGTGTGTATTCCTACTTACAATGGGGAGAGGTTTGTGGCGGAGGCTATTGCTAGTGTTTTATCTCAAACTTATTCCCGAATTGAGTTGATTATTTCTGATGATGATTCCACGGATGAAACGGTGGCGATCGCTCATTTTTTCCAGCAAAATTCATCCCAGGAAATTCGGGTAATTACTAATCAGAATCAGCGGGGAATTGCCGGGAATTGTAATCATTGTATTACCGAGGCTAAGGGTAAATATATTAAGTTCCTCTTTCAAGATGATTTTTTGGCTCCACAATGCGTCGAAAAAATGGTTGATTTGGCTGAAAAATACCCGGACATAGCCTTAGTTTTTTCCCGGCGAGAAATGTTTTTTGATCCAGGGTCAGAAACCGACCCCTATCTGATGATAGTTTATCAGGATTTCCAGAATTTGCCGGCGGGTTGGTCTCAATTACAACCTGTGCAATGGGGTAGAGATTTATTGTCAGATCCGCGATTATTGGAACATCCCATTAATAAAATTGGGGAACCAACTACGGTTTTACTCCGTGGGGAAGTATGCGATCGCTTAGGAGGATTTGACCCCCATTTAAACCAATTAGTTGATTTGGATTTGTGGTGGCGAATTATGGCAGCATATCAGGTGGGATTTATTGATGAAACCCTATCTTATTTTCGGTTACATCAGCATCAGAAAACCTATCAAAATATCCAGGAAGGCACAGATACAGATCTTAACTTTTTTGCCAAGGTTTCCTCTCATCCAGACTATGATTTTTTGCCGTTAAATCTCAGGCAAAAACTACATTAAACCTGACAATTGACATCAATCATAAGTCCCTCTCACCTCCCCGGAAACAAATAGATCAAGATTCTGTCAATCAACTTGGTAAACTTTCAGCAGATCTGATTTTGACAAGGAGTACCAGATTATGACCAGCTTTTTAACCCCTAGCGCTAACTTAGGTATATTCGGAGTTACTGCTTTGTTGGGTTCCCCTGGAGACGATATAATTTTTGCAACTCCGGGTCAGGCTTTAGCCTTTCCTGACGGGATTTTGTTACTAGCGGGAAATGATAGCCTCCAAGCCTCTCATATCACCGATCCCTTACTGGTCAATGGCAACCAAGGCAATGATACCATTAGTGGGGGAAGCAATAATGATACACTGTTCGGGGGGCAAGGAGATGATTTCTTGTATGGTGGACCCGGTAATGATCTCCTATTTGGAAATTTAGGGGATGATTTATTAGAAGGTGGTCCGGGAAATGATACCATTTATGGCGGTCAGGGAAATGACACGATCCGGGGAAATGATGGCGATAATCTCTTATTTGGCGATTTGGGTAATGATTTTCTCTACGGCGGCGCGGGTCGCAATACCCTAATGGGTGGTGAGGGTGATGATATTTATTTCTTAGACCCCATACATAGGAGTTCACAACTGCGAGATGTTGATGAAATTCGCGGTTTTAATGTGGTCAATAATCCGTTTTTTGGTGATAAAATTGCTGTCCCCGTGGGCACTCGCATTGATGAATTGAGTTTAGAACGCGATCGCCCTGATTTGCGCCCCAGCCAAAATGATGTCAATGGTAACGGCTTAAATGACATTATTCTTGAGTTGGAAAATGGGGATTTTCTGGGGGTTCTGATTAACGATGGCAACCTGCCGCGACGGTTGCTCCTGGATATCGATTTTATTTTCATCTAAAATGGGTTAAAATAGCGGTTAACTTGGGAAGTCTCTCGAATTGATTGGAGTCAACCCCCAAAATCCTCAAACCAGGTGTTTAATATGGATAACCATGCCAAGCCCAGCGTTTTTAGATCCCCGAAAATAGTCCGGTTTTGTTTTGGCGCGATGCTGTTATTAATGGGAACAACCGCCACCCAGGCGACAGCTACAGCAGAGGTAATTACTAAAATTCAGGAACTCGGTAGCGATAACCGACAGCATCGACTAGCGGCGGTGAAAGTGTTAAAACAAATGGGGTCTACGGTGGTTCCGGTTTTGCTGGAAGCCTTAGAAGACCCAGACCCGGCTATCCGTCGCAGCGCCGCCTATGGTTTGGGGGTAATGGGTTTACAGGACTCTGATGCGATCGCCGCTTTGCTATCTCACCTCAAAGACCCTGACCCGGCGGTGAGAATGGATGTGGCCGTTGCGCTTCAGCAATTGGGACCGGCTTCTGATCAGATCCAAAAAACGGCGATCGCCGATTTTATCGAAGCCCTCAACCATGAAGATAAGGCGGTCAGGGAAGGGGCAACTTTTGCCTTGGGAACCCTAGGAAAAGAAGCAGCCCCGGCGATCGCTCAGTTAATTGCTGCCCTCAAAGATAGTGATGAGGAAGTGAGGATTAGCGCGGCTATCGCCCTCCGGCGCATCGGTTCTCCGGCGGTTCCTGCCCTCACTAAGGCACTTACGGACGCGGATATGCAAGTTCGCACCAAAGCGGCTTTCGCCCTCGGTAAGATTGAATCAGCCCTGATTCCGGCTATGACCGCCGCCCTGGAAAATAGCGATCGCCAACTGCATCAGAATGTGGCTAAATCCCCGGAAAAGACCGCCAATCGAAGGGTTGAGGCTAATCGGCCCTTTCCGGTCGGTTCTCAGCCTATCCGCCCTAACACGAGTCCGAGTCCTTCCCCTAGAGGTTCCCAACCTATCCGCCCTAACTCCGGTCTCCGTCGGTCTCCTGGGGGGGTCTCGGCTTATCCGCCTAACCAGCAAATCTAGCAATTCTACCGTTGGCTATCTGTCCCCCTCCAGAGGGCTGCATCACTAATACCAATCATGACGGATAAAATGATTTCTCCTGATGTTGAGTTGGCGACTTTTCATTGTCAGTTAGGGTCGCAATTCCTGGAGTTAGGACAGTTAGCGGCGGCGGAGTCTGAATATCAAAAAGCGATCGCTATTTGTCCAGGTCTGACTAATGCTTACTTGGGCTATGGTGCTTTATTGTTGTTGCAAAATCAACCACAACAGGCTATAAACACCTATGAAAAAGCACTCCAATACACCAGCACCCCGGAAATTCTGTCAGCCCTAGGGTTGGCTTGGGTAGCCCTAGGAAATGAAACCCAAGGCTATTATTATCTAGGATTGTCAGCCTATTATAGTTGTGACTATAAAACAGCTATTGACTACTATAATCAGTATCTGGCAAATTGTCAAGATTATCAATCATCTATTCATCTGGAAGTTAACCTCAACCTGGGAGACTGTTATCAACGKCTAAATCAATATAATGATGCAGCAGCCATTTATCGCCGTTTGATTGATGAATTTCCTCAAGTGGTGGAAGTCTATCTTAACTTGATTTTATCATTGTCAGAAATCGGCGCAATTGCAGAAGCTATAAGTTGGGCGACTGTGGCTGTTAAGAATTTTCCTGATCAGATTTCTCTGAAGTTTGCCAAATTGCGATTATTTCCGATTCTCTACAATAACACTGCGGAAATTTTCGCCTCTCGACAAGGGTTTGCACAAGACCTCAACGGGATTATTAACCAAGCCTCGATTTTTGATAATGCTACCCTCCAGGCTATGGGGGAAGGTACAAATTTTTACCTGCAATATCAGGGGGATGAACAGTTATTTAAAGGTAGTTTGTCTGAAAAGAACTTACAGCGCCAATATGGGGATTTTTTACATCGGGTAATGGTCGCCCACTATCCCGAATGGGGAGAAACACCGCCCCCTAGACTGAGGGGAAAATCTGATAAAATTAGAGTTGGTTATATCTGTTCTTTTTTACAATGGCACACAGTGGGGAATCTCTTTTTAGGATGGGTGAAAAATAGCGATCGCCAAAAGTTCCAGATCTACTGTTATTATACCGGACAGGAAGCCGACCAGATTACAGATTTATATCAACAATATTCGGAGAAATTCTATCATATCTATAATAACATTGAACAAGTCAGTCAACAAATTTATAGCGATCGCCTGGATATTCTGGTATTTTTAGAGTTGGGAATGTGTCCCCAAACCCTACAAATAGCCGGATTAAAACTCGCCCCTATTTATTGTGCTACCTGGGGACATCCAACCACTACAGGATTACCAACTATCGATTATTTTATCTCCGCTGAATTGCTGGAACCTGCTAACGCCCAAACTTACTACAACGAACATTTAATTTGTTTACCTAATTTAGGGATTTACCTAGACCAGCCATCATTTCCCCCCTCGGCAAAATCTCGGTCAGATTGGCAGATGTCCGACCATGATATCATCTATTTATCCTGTCAGTCTCTGTTTAAATATTTACCCCAATATGATGATATTTATGGTAAAATTGCCCAAGGGGTAAATCAAGCTAAATTTGTATTTATCTCCCATTGGTATCAGGAAGTTACCGCCAAATTCCAAAAGCGTCTGTATGCTGCTTTTGACAAATTTGGTTTGTCGGGTGAAGATTACTGTCTATTTTTACCTCGCTTAAATTATGCCGAATATCTGCAATTACAGAGTTTAGCTGATGTGGGTTTAGATACGTTTCAGTTTACCGGATTTGCGACTACTTTAGATGCGATCGCTGCTAATTTACCCCTAGTTACTCATCAGGGGGAAATCATGAGAAGTCGCCAGTCAGCGGGGATTTTACGGCGCTTAGGAGTTACTGAAACCATCGCCTCTTCCGAAAGCGAATATATAGAAATTGCCGTTAAATTAGGGTTAGACCCAGAAACCCGAACCGCCATTAAACAGAAAATCCAAAACCATCGATTTCGTCTCTATCATGACCTACAAGGTCTGCAAGGCTTAGAAGAATTTTATCAAAATTGTGTCCCGGTTAAATAGTCTAATTTTGCCGTAGGGTTTATTATAGTTAAATGTCAAAATTTGCGAGTGATATAATTCTATGGGTTCGTCAATTTTAGTTAATTTAAGGGAGGCATTTTTAATCGCCCCAGGATTTTGGGAAAGTTGCCTTAATCCTAAATTAGGTAATTGGTGTAAATTGGTAGAAGGAATAGACCGCAGTCAGACTGATGGTTATTCCATTGAGGGACCCTTTGTGAGTCAAATTGACCAATCAGCTTTACAGGTTCCAGGATTATATCTTTATTGTCAAAAAGGAAGGCGAAAACGGGGAAATTGCGATCGCTTATATACCCTCTTTGTTTTGGAACCTGACGGGACGGTGAAAGTAATTAATGAAATGAAAACCGCCAGCCGCGACTGGGCGATTGAATTATGGCCGCCAATAGAAGCCTATTTTAATAGTCAAACCCAGTCGGTAGAAAAACGCCGTCAAGAGTTATTGGCTGAAATTGAATCTTTGGAATTTCAACTGAGTCAGCGACGGTCAGAATTATTAGCTTTAGAAACTAATTATGACGGGGAATAACAGCTAACGGAGACTAGAGGTTAGCTTTCCGTCTTCCATGGTAACAATGCGATCGGCAATATCCAAAATACGGTTATCATGGGTAACTAATAAGATAGTACAACCCTGTTCTTTTGCTAATTTTTGCATTAAATTAACTACCTCCCGTCCCGATTTACTATCGAGGGCGGCGGTGGGTTCATCGGCTAAAACAATAGGGGGATGGCTAACTAAAGCCCTAGCAATAGCTACCCGTTGCTTTTGTCCCCCAGATAGATCTTCTGGGTAATAATTAAGGCGATCGCCTAGTCCAACTTCTGTTAATATTTCAGCAGCATGGTGGCGCATTTCCTCCCTGGAAAAAGTGCCGTGCATTTCTAAACCCATCCTCACATTTTGCCAAGCTGTTAAACTGCGGTGAAGGTTATGGGCTTGGAAAATATAGCCAATTTGGCGGCGAATCATTACTAACTGATTATCCTTAGCCCCACAAATTTCTTGATTTAAGATTTTTAAACTGCCAAAATGAGGCGATCGCAAAGCACCCACTAAGGTCAAAAGTGTAGTTTTTCCTGACCCAGAAGGCCCGGTCATTATCACAATCTCTCCCGATTTAATCTCCAAATTAATATCAAACAAAACCTGCTTTTTTAAATGACCATCACCAAAATAATGATTCAATCCGGCAATTACAATCACCGAATTTGTGCCGGTTTCTGAAAAACTTGCATTGATAATATTCGCCGCATTCATAATCATCTTCCTTGGTTTTACCCCCCTAATTGACAACCCCTGATCTGAATCTAAAAAATATCAGCCGGGTCAGCCGCCTGAAGTTTGCGGGTAGCTATAGCCCCTGATATGGTACACATAATAATTGTCAAAATAAATACTTGAACCGCCCTAAATAAAGTAATATAAACAGGCAAATTTGTAGCATTTCTAGTGATGGCATATAAGCCAATAGAAATACCCAATCCCGGCCCAAAACCCAATAAGGATAAAATCAAAGCCTCCTCAAACACAATTGACAATAAATAAATAGTTCGATAACCCATAGCTTTAAAAGTGGCGTATTCAGCCAAATGAGAAGCGACATCAGTTGACAATACCTGATAAACAATAATGGTTCCCACGACAAAACCCATTGCTACTCCTAAATTAAACACAAAACCAACAGGAGTATTAGCTGTCCAATAATTCTTTTCAAATTGGATAAATTCAGCCTTAGTTAATACCCGCACATCATCGGAGGGTAAATGAGCTTTTAACAGAGCTTGAATTTCCAAAATGTCCGCCCCTAATTCTACTTTAATTAAACCTATATTAATACTGCTGGCTTGTTGTTTGGGCATCAGGCGCAAAAAGTTTTGATCACTGGTCATTAAACTACCATCAGCGGCAAAAGATGCCCCCAGTTCAAATAAACCAGCAATGGTAATAGTGCGGCGTTCAATTTCGGTTGTCACCCTTTCTCCCCGGTCTATAGATATGATCGCCTCTTGATAGTTTCCCCTAGCTTCCCGGTCAAATAAAACCCGATCTGGTAACTTAATCTCTGGTAAATTTGGATGATTTATGATAAAATTAAAAGCGGGTTTATCTGGATTAAATCCCAACAGCAAAATCGCGGTTTCTTTCTGGGTTTGGGGATTTTTCCAAGTTTTGAGAGCCACATAAACAGGTTCCACTGACTCGACCCCCGGCACATTCATCGCCTGATAAAGTCGGCGACGGGTGAAAGTAGACATACGGGTTAAGTTCAAAGCCTGGGGACTAACTAACACTAAATCTGCTTCTAAGGCTCTATGAAGGCGAGTATTACTATTATATAATGCTGTCTGAAATCCTAACTGCATAAACATCAAAATATCAGCAAAGGCAATACCAGCGATCGCCACCAACATCCTACCCTTATCATGGGTTAACTGTAACCATCCTAAAGGAGTCCGTCTAGCTAATTGTTGTAAAGGCTTCATCAATTTAATCATGGTTTCATTACCACTAATACTTGTAAATTAGTTAACCCAGCAACTTTCTGGCTGGCAGTTTCATCTAAACGCACCCGCACTTCCACAACCCGACTATCAATATTAGCAGAAGGGTCAGCATTAATTACATCTTGCCGTTGAATTTGTAAACCTACGCGATCTACAATTCCCGATAATTCTCCCTCTAAAGCCGCGCTAGTAATCCGGGCAGATTGTCCAATTTTAACCCGGTGAATGTCACTTTCATAAACTTCAGCGATCGCCACCATTTGCCGAGTTTCTCCCAGTTCCAAAATTCCCAAATTATCAATTTTTTCTCCAGGGTGAGCATGAATTTTTAAAACTTGCCCATTTCTGGGGGCAATAATTTCAGCTAAAGCCAAATCTGCCTGGGCTTGTCTTAGGGCAGCTTGGGCTGATCTTACCTCCGCTTCTGCTACCGCTATATCCACAGGTCGCACTTCTGCAATACGATTAAGGGTAGCCATGGCTTCCCGAATTTGTTGTGTTCCTCCCCGGTCTATACCATCTAAATTAGCCTGAGCTTCCTCAATCTGCTGTTGTTTTGCTAACCGAATTTGGGTTAATTGAGCCTGGGTTTCTTGAATTTGCGGGTTATAAGTATTTTCAATGCGAATTAAATTAAACCGTGCCTCCTGTAACTGTTCTTCTGTCGTTATCCTGTGCAGCCGTTTTAAATTCCATAACTCCTCGGAAATTGCCCCCTGTTGATGCAATTCCTGATAGCGACGTTCATCATTGACAGCATTGTTATATTCAGCCTCAATGCGGTTAATTGTTGCCCGTGCCACCTGCCATTCCCCCTGTTTTTGAGCCTGTAAACGGGCGATTTTGGCTTCTGTTGCTACAATATCGGTGCTGCGTTCAGCCTCTAAACGGGCGATCATGGCCTGTCCGGCTTCGATATTCGTTAGCCTTTCGGTCTCTAGGCGGGCGATCGTAGCCCTAGCCGCTTCGAGTTCCCCAATTTTCGCCCCCGCCTTAATTTGCTCGAGTTTGGCTGTTGCTAAACCGACCTGCTCCTGAGCCTTTTCTATGGCCGCTAGAAGGCGATCGCGACTATCTAAAATGGCGATCGCATCCCCCTCCTGCACCCAGTCCCCCTCCTGGACTAGCAACTGCTGAATTAGGTTATTTTCCATCCCACCGGCAGCCGAAATTGAGATCACCTCCCCTTCAGGTTCCAATCGCCCCAAAGCGGTTACCTTGATTGATACGGGTAGACTAGCTACCGCTAAGGGCATTTCCTGGCTTTCTTGGGTAGACTGCCAAAACATATAGCTAGCAACACTTCCTAACCCTACAGTGGCAACCATTGCCCAGGTGCTGATCCGGCGACCTAGGAAACCAGTTGAGGTGAAATCGCTGGTGCTGTGGGACTGTAACATAACATATCTCTCCCCATAATTAAACTAGACTGTTTAGTTCACTAATTAAGTATACTAAACTGTTTGGTATAATGACAAGTAGATCACAAAAATTCACAAGGACTGCCACGGCACGAGGAGAGAATTAGATGGCCAAGAGACAATCTCACCCAGAGACAGGGATGGCCCCCAAAGCAGAACAAATTCTTCAGGGGGCGATCGAGGAATTTCTGGCCCACGGCTTTGCAGCTACCAGCATGGATCGGGTAGCTAAAACGGCTGGAGTATCAAAAGCCACCCTATATAATCACTTTGGGGATAAGGAAAGTTTGTTTAGTGCCTTAACTGAATATTTAGGGGAAAAACGAATTTTGGACTTTGTAATTGAGGAACCAGAAGACCCGGCTATATTTTTAAAAACATGGGCGACTGCAATTTTAAGTCAAATCTTAAATGACCCCGAGTTGCTGTGTTTTTTGCGCTTAATTATTGGGGAATCGGGAAGGTTTCCAGAACTAGCTCAAGCCTTCATTAGTAACGTTGTTAAAGTAGGAATTAATAGGCTAACTAAGAGTTTAGAATCTTACCCAAAACTCAAGTTAGCTGATGCGGAAGTGACTGCTAGGGTGATTATGGGAGCATTATTACACTACTTACTAATCCAGGAAATTATGCACGGTGGAGAAATTATGCCCATGGAACGCGATCGCTATATTGAAGGCCTGGTAAAATTAGTAATAACGGACTAAGGCGACTCTTCCAAAACGCTGATCAATTTCTATAGCCATGATCTGAATTTCGGGAAGGGGAGGATTAGCATAAATAGTGGTTTCTCCGAGAGGTAAAGATAAACAGCAGTTAAAGATAGGCTGTCGGTGTTCTGGGGGTAAAAATTTATCCTCTCCCATAGCCATAACTGCGGCATTACAAAAAGAAAGCTGACCCTCTAAATTCAAGACCCCAGCCGGAGTAGTAAACTGTTCACACCAGCGGAGAGTTAAAAACCATTTCGCGTCTGACAGTCTTTTAAAAACGCGATCTGGCTTAGGATATTGCAGGACTTTATATCCTCCTGGAATAGCCACAACAGTGCCGCCCAAAAAACCAAATATAGTGCCGATATCGCTCATATTGCCCTCCATTTCCCCCCTATTCTTCGACCCGATAACCCAACTCAGCCAACTGATTGCGGGACTGTCGCCACTTAGGTTGAACGCGCACAAACAACTCGAGATAAACCTTTCCATCTACTAGCTTTTGAATCTGTTGGCGGGCGGCGCTACCAATAGTTTTGAGCATTTGTCCGCCTTTACCAATTAAAATGCCTTTTTGGGAAAGACGTTCGACATGAATGGTGGCTAAAATGCGGGTAATCTTAACATCTTCCTCGACTTTATCAATAGCGATCGCCACAGAGTGCGGTACTTCCTCGCGGGTGTGTAGCAAAATCTGTTCACGAATTAACTCACCCATAATAAACCTTTCGGGTTGGTCAGTCACTAAATCAGGAGGGTAATAATAGGGACCGGGATCTAAACTGTTAATTAACAGATTTTGTAATGTTTCTACCCCCGCACCAGTGACAGCAGAAAACTTGACCATTTGCCATTTATGAGCCTCAGCGAACTGCTGATAACTCTGGTCGATCGCCTCATATTGATCTGGCTGTAAGTCCCACTTATTTAAACCCAAAATCACGGGAAATTTAGTATGGGTAAGTAAATCGACGATATAGCGATCGCCACCCCCGGACATGACCGAAGCATCCACGACAAAAACTAAAACATCTACGGAAGCGATCGCCAATTTCGCATTCTTTACCAAAACCTTACCCAACTGATGATGTGGCTTATGAATTCCTGGCGTATCGACGAAAATAATTTGAGCCGAGTCAGTAGTAAGAATTCCCCGTAAGCGGTTACGAGTAGTTTGAGCGATAGGAGAAGTAATCGCAATTTTTTGTCCTACCAACTTATTCATCAGAGTTGATTTCCCCACATTGGGGCGGCCGATAATGCCCACAAAACCTGATTTGTAGCCTTCGGGGGCGACCGGAATACTCACCGGAAATATAGAGTCCATCCTTCCAATTACCTAAAATTTTGATAAAATTGATATATGACTAACTGATCAGATTTAATCCCAAATACTGATCGAGTTTGTCAGTTCGTGGATCGAGAGGAACCATAATGTTAACAGATCCAAAACCAGAAACAGAGTCCTCTAACGGCCTCGTTAAGCATGACTTCCAGCCCACAGTAGCAAAACCGCCCCGACGTAGACCAAAATGGTGGGCGATCGCACTACTGGCTTTAGGAATTCTTGCCGTTCCCATGGTCTGGCACCGAGTTTATCATCGCAAGCCTAACTCACTACAAATGGTAGAAGCCTTGACTGTACCAGTGGAAGCCAAGGATTTAACTGTAATCGTTAGGGCTAGTGGAGTTGTACAACCCGTGCGCCGGGTGAATTTGAGTCCGAAAACTCAAGGGCGTTTAGCTCAATTGTACGTTGAACAGGGCGATCGTGTCGAAGCCGGTCAAATTATTGCGCGCATGGAGAGTAACGAACTCGAAGCCCAACGCCTACAAGCCCAAGCCAGGTTAGAACGCGCCCAAGCCAATTTGGCAAAACTGCGCCAAGGCTCTCGTCCCGAAGCCATTGCCAGCGCCAGAGCCCGCCTAGAACGCACGCTGGCACGTCTAGCAGAGTTGCAGGCTGGAACACGCCAAGAAGAAATTGCGGTGGCATCTGCGAGGCTTAGAGAGGCGGAAATTCGCCTATTTGATGCCCGGTCGGGGAGTCTACAAAATGAAATTGACCAAGCCCAATCAAGAATACAAGCCAATTTAGCTGAGTTGGAATTGGCCCAGGGACGGGTACAGCGCTATGAAGAATTGAAAAGTCAGGGGGCTGTTTCTGAGGATACTTTGGATGGCTATAGGCGAGATCAACGCCGCCTGGAGGCTTTACAGGATGAGGCTAAACAGCGACTAGCACAACTTCAGGAAAATAGGCGATCGCAAATTGAACGATTGGAAGCTACCGTTGAACAGGAACGTCAAAATTTGCGACAGTTACAAAATGGCACTCGTCCTGAAGTTATCAGACAGGCTGAGTCTGATGTTACCGAGGCGCGCAGTCAGTTAGATGAGTTGGAAAATGGCACTCGTCCTGAAGATATTGCGGCTGCTGAAGCTGATGTCCGGGAGGCTGAAAGTCAACTGCGCTATTATCAAGTGCTGTTAGAAGATACTAATATTCGTGCGCCTTTTGCGGGAATTATTACTCAAAGATATGCGATTGAGGGCGCTTTTGTTACTCCGGCTACTTCCGCCTCTGATGCGACTTCTGCTACCTCTACTTCTATTGTGGCTTTGGCTAAGGATTTGGAAGTTTTAGCGAAAATTCCCGAAACTGATATTGTCCAAATTGAACCATTACAAAGGGTGGAAATTATAGCCGATGCTTACCCAGATCAGGTTTTTGAAGGTCAAGTGCATTTAATCGCCCCGGAAGCTATTAAAGAACGAGATGTTACCCTGTTTCAAGCCCGGATTGATATTCGCACGGGACAGGATGTATTGCAGTCGGGAATGAATGTTAATTTACGGTTTGTCGGTCGCCAACTTAATCAAGCTGTTGTGGTTCCGACTGTGGCGATTATTACTAATCGGGGAAATACGGGTGTACTCATTCCTAACCAGGAAGGTCAACCAGAATTTAAACCGGTTACTATCGGTTCACAAATTGGTAATGAAATCCAGATTTTGGAAGGAATTACTACAGGCGATCGCGTTTTTATTGAATTGCCACCCGGACAAAAACTTGAAGATATTATACAATAAAATAGCATCTCAATCCTTAACTACTTATCCCTAATTATGCATATTGTAGAAAGTATCAAAATGTCCTCGGCGACATTATTGGCTAATAAAATGAGAAGCAGCCTAACTATGTTAGGCATTATTATAGGTAATGCCTCAGTTATTGCTATGATAGGTATTGGAGAAGGGGCGCAAACCTTTGTCGAAAATCAAGTTAATTCCCTGGGTCCTAATGTATTATTTATTGTCCCCGGCAGCCCGGAAGCCCAGAGAAGACCTGTTTATCCCCCTCAAAATTTAATCCTAGAAGATGCAATAGCGATCGCTGAACAAGTCCCCTCAGTGGAAGCTGTAGCACCTTCTTTAACAGCTAGTGAATTAATATCTTATCAGAGTAGGAATGCCTCTGGTTCTATAATTGGCACTACCCCAGAATATATGACCGTTCGTAGTTTTGATATTGCCAAAGGAAGGTTTATTTCTGATTTGGATATTCAGCGAAATGAACAGGTAGTCGCCCTCGGTTCAGAAATAGCAGAACAATTATTTGGCAATGAAGACCCCATCGGTAAACAAGTCCGACTCAAGGATATTACATTGCAGGTAATTGGAGTCATGCAACCCAAGGGTTCCAGTTTAGGAAGTAATGAGGATATGAATGCTTTTATACCCATTACCACCGTTGCTAATCGCATTACTGGGCGCAATTCTCCCTATGGTTTACAAGTTACCTTTATTTCCGTTTCTATTAAAGAAGCACATCAGATGAGGGCGGCACAATTTCAAATTGAGAATTTGCTACGTTTACGACATAAAATTACTGATGAAGATGATTTTACGGTTCGGAATCAACAGGATTTAATGAATATCCTCGGACAAATTACTGGGGCTTTAACGTTGATGTTAGCAGCGACGGCGGCGATTTCCTTGTTAGTCGGGGGAATTGGAATTATGAATATTATGTTGGTTTCTGTCACAGAAAGAACCCAGGAAATTGGTCTGAGAAAAGCCATAGGCGCTTCCCAAAATGATATTCTTATTCAGTTTATTATTGAGGCGATTATCTTATCTGTAGCGGGGGGATTAATTGGCACGGGTTTAGGTGTTGGTGGTGTGTTACTGGTGGGAATACTAACACCTTTAGAAGCTGGAATTTCCACAAGTGCGATCGCAGTCGCCGTCAGTGTTTCTGGTGGTATTGGCTTATTTTTCGGCGTAGTTCCCGCCAGACGCGCCGCCGCCCTTGATCCAATCGTCGCCCTCCGCAGTATTTAATAGTTGATAGGCGCTGATTCGGATAGGGCGGGTTTATTAACTAATTAATGACCGGGGATAGGGCGGGTTTATTCAGATAGTCCTGGGGATGGAGAATTCACAGCAGAACCCGCCCCTACAATTAATCATTATCAATTAATTGCCGGGGATAGATAGGATAGGGCGGGTTTATTTAGATGGTCGTGGGGATGGAGAATTCACAGCAGAACCCGCCCCGACAATTAATAATTATCAATTATCCGGTGGGCTGGGGCGGGTTTATTCAGATAGTCCTGGGGATGGAGAATTGACAGCAGAACCCGCCCCGACAATTAATATTACCGGGGATAGGGCGGGTTTATTTAGATGGTCGTGGGGATGGAGAATTSACAGCAGAACCCGCCCCTACAATTAATAATTATCAATTATCCGGTGGGCTGGGGCGGGTTTATTCAGATAGTCCTGGGGATGGAGAATTSACAGCAGAACCCGCCCCGACAATTATCAATTAATGACCAGGGATAGGGCGGGTTTATTTAGATGGTCGTGGGGATGGAGAATTGACAGCAGAACCCGCCCCGACAATTAATAATTATCAATTATTGGACTTGGATTCTAGCCAGAGTTGTATTTCGATAATAATGGGCGAGAATTTGCTGATAATTATATCCAGCATTAGCCAAATTATAAGCCCCCCATTGACTCAAGCCCACACCATGACCAAAACCGCGACCAGTGACTACAAAATTGCCAGAAGCATTGTTACGATCGACCCTAAATCTGGTGCTACGCAACCCCAAAGCCCCAGCGATATCCTCACCGCTAATAGTGCGAGTTCCGCCACTTCCGACCACTCTCATGGAAATTACACTTCCAAAAGCTGAGGTTCTTTCGGGTGTCATAGACGAAACTTGACCAACTCCTGAAATGCGGTTACTAAGGTCATTAGTGGAAAAAGTCCTTGTCCATTCAAACACGGGAGAACCACTATCAAAATCTGGAACCCCGCGCAGGTAGGGTAAGGGATTTTCCCAGACATCCTCAACATTTTCGGTGTGACCCCCAGAGGAAGAATGGAAAACAGCCAAAATCACCCGACCATTATAAGTTAACACCTGACCTGCTGTCGCCCTAACGGCAGTCTGAGTGGCTGGTGACTCCCCAGACACACCGCGATAGACCTGGTAGGTTTGAGTATCCCCTAAATCATAAATCTGACTGCTATTATTTTGGCGCTTATACAGTGCATAGGTCCGCGCCGCGACAGCTTGGGCTTTTAGGGCTTGAATGGGCCAATTCCCCCCCATTTCTGCCCCTAGGACACTGTAGAGATACTGATCGAGATCGACATAATTAATGGCCATTAACCCACCATTGCGCTGGACTAATAACACCCGTCCCCGATACCAATTATCACCGATCCAGACTTTGCCGTTTTGGGAGGGTTCCACCCAAATTTGACCGGCTTTCCATTGGCTGAGGGATACCTGACCTGATGCAGATTTGGCGACAGTTGCGCCCATATTGGGGATTTGTCCTAAGACGTTACCGCTACCGTCGCGGACTGTTGCTGGGGTGGAACTTCCGACCTTAATATCATTGGTGTTAGTGGTTATGGCCACCCGCATTAATACGGAGGCGGCGGCTGGGGACATCATCAGCACCCACAGCAGCAGGGATAGCCACCCATAACGCTGGAGAGGACGAAGTAACAGTGAAGCCCAAAATATTCCTGAACTCATATATTAATTCTCAGATGTGCGAGATACTAACTTTGACTGTACACCCATATTCAGAGGGTAGCATTTACAATAACTTGGTATACCAATCTTAAGTCACAAAATCAAGTCGATTGAAAGTCTATGCTTAATATTACTCAAATTCTAGTTCAGGAACTTTCGTTAAAACCGGTTCAAGTTGAAAATACATTGGCATTATTTGCGGAAGGGGCGACTATTCCATTTATTGCACGTTATCGGAAAGAAAGGACGGGTTCCCTTGATGAAATTCAACTGCGAACTCTGGCGGAAAGATATGCTTATTTAACTGAACTTGAGGAACGAAAAACTAGCATTTTGGAGGCGATCGCCTCTCAGGAAAAACTCACGGATGAACTGCAGACCCAAATTGAAAACTGTTTGTTAAAAACTGAACTTGAGGATCTATATCTTCCCTATCGTCCCAAACGTCGCACCCGCGCCACTATGGCTAAGGAAAAAGGATTAGCACCCCTAGCTGAGTTGATTAGTTCCCTTAACCAACCCCAAGCGCCCACGGTTTCCCTAGAGTCAGAAGCGGCTAAATATATCGACGCAGAAAAGGGGGTTAAAACGGTGGCAGATGCCCTGGCTGGAGCCTCGGATATTTTGGCGGAACAGGTGGCAGAGACGGCGCATTTAAGGGCAGATGTGCGCGATTTTTTTATTAATGATGGCGCGTTTATTTCGCGGATTAAAGATGATTACCCAGAAGGTTCGACGAAATTTGAAATGTATCGGAATTTTCGGGAAAATGTGATGGATATTAAACCCCATAACTTGTTGGCATTATTCCGGGGAGAAACTGAGGGGGTTCTCAAGGTGGATCTGGATTTTGATGAGTCTTTGGTGCTGCATCACTTAGAATCCCAAGTTATTCGCAGTAAAAATCGGGAGATTCGCAAGTTTTATCAGGAGATGATTAAAGATGCTTTTAATCGCCTGATGAAAAATTCGTTGATTGGTGAAATTAGGAGCGATCGCAAATCCTACGCAGACCTAGAATCTATTAAGACATTTGAAGCTAATTTGCGGGAATTATTACTATCTCCACCAGCGGGAATGAAGCCTACTTTAGCCATTGACCCAGGTTTTAGAACAGGTTGTAAGGTGGCGGTATTGTCGGAAACTGGCAAGTTTTGCGAATATCAGGCAATTTTTCCCCACCAGTCACAGTCACAACGTCAACAAGCGACCAAAACGATTCAAGCCTTGATTAAAAAGTACAAAATCGCATTAATTGCTATTGGGAATGGTACGGCTGGACGGGAAACGGAAGAGTTTATTAAGGAGGCGATCGCCTCTTTAGAATCTCCACCTATTACGGTAATGGTAAACGAGTCTGGTGCTTCTATTTATTCGGCGAGTGATGTGGCGCGGGAAGAATTTGCGGATTTAGATTTGACAATTCGGGGGGCGATTAGTATTGGTCGCCGCCTCCAAGACCCGTTAGCAGAATTAGTTAAAATTGACCCAAAATCCATTGGTGTGGGACAATATCAACATGATGTTGACCAAAAATTGCTCAAGAAAAAACTTGATGAAACGGTAGAAAGTTGTGTAAACTATGTGGGCGTTGAATTAAATACGGCTTCCCAACAACTCCTAACTTTTGTGTCGGGAATTACTCCCACTATCGCCCAAAATATTGTGAAATATCGCAATGAAAATGGAGCGTTTAAAAATCGTAAACAGCTTTTAAAGGTGGCGAAATTAGGGCCGAAAGCGTTTCAACAATCTGCGGGATTTTTGCGGATTCGTGGCGGTGTTAATCCGTTAGATAATACGGCGGTTCACCCAGAAAGTTATCCGGTAGTGGAACAAATTTTAGCGGATGTGGAAATCCCTTTAAATGCGATTACCAAAACTGCTGACAAACTCAAAAAAATCGACTTAAAAGGCTATGTAACAGATACGGTCGGCTTACCTACTCTCCAGGATATTATCGCTGAATTAGAGAAACCTGGACGAGACCCACGGGCTGAGTTTAAATATGCTACTTTCCGGGATGATATTAAAGAGGTGTCGGACTTGAAACCGGGAATGGAGTTAGAGGGAATTGTTACTAATGTGGTGAATTTTGGGGCTTTTGTAGATGTAGGAGTCCATCAAGATGGGTTAGTTCATATTTCCCAATTAGCCGATCGCTTTGTGGAAGACCCTCAAAAAATTGTCCGAGTCGGACAGGTGGTGAAAGTGAAGGTTTTGGAAGTCAACGAAAAGTTAAATCGGATTAGTTTATCGATGAGAATACGCAGTTAAACTCAGACTTACCCCCGGCTGCTTCCCTACAATTGCACGATCGCCAAGGGTTCTGTTAAAACTTGGTGATATTCTCGTGAGAGTTTATCAAGATATTGTAGGCACATTTCCGACCTTTCGAGGTTGACAAAATAGCTAGAGTCAACATCTTGGTAAAAAATCGCACCTTGGTTAATTATATCGATTTCAGGATGTTTGGATATGGGAACAATTAGGGGGGTGTCTAATTCTGAGGGAATGAACCCGGGGGGTAGTTGACCTTTGAGGATAGCTAAAATCTGAGATTTGCAGCAACGAGTATTTACGCCTCTTTCTTCTAAACGAGTCATCACCTCTGGGATAGATAAAGGTAAATCGCCAAAGACCCGCAGCAGTTCACTCAATAAGAAATAATCCCCATATTGTTGGCTAGAATAATTCAATAATTCGGGAAATAAAGGAATCCTGGCTAAACCTTTGGCGATCGCATAATTACACCAAGATTCTGGATCAGTAATTGATATCATAGTCGCATTAGGTAACTTTTGCCGCAGCCATTGACTCAAGACGGACCATGAACCATTACCACCCCGACAAATTGCCCTTTTAATCCCTACGGGAGAAACCCCCACTTTACTAATCAGATTATTTAACTCTCGGTTCAGGTTCTGAACAAAAGAAACTAACACGCGACGCTGTAACTCATTACTGGTAACTTTGACCTCCTGATCCTGTAGAGAAATAGTGACATTTTTGCCGGCTTGTAAACTGGGTTTTTGGGATTCGATCGCATCGATTAAAGCTGATAAAACCAACTTTTGTTGAAGGCGATCGCGGTGAGTGCGTTGGGATGTTCCCGGGGTAGGTAGGACTAAATAGGAACCATCCCAATCAATCATATTTTCGGCGCAAAATTGACAGATAATATCCAAATTCACATCATAGCCACCATAGGTGACACTAACACCAAAACAGTCAGCATAAGTTAAATCATGATCCTGAGATATTCCGATTACCATTAACTCGGTGGTAGCAGCGCCAGCATCAATAATTAAGGTAGGTTCGTCTGTTGGAGATTCCGATTCATTTAACCAAGTAGCGATCGCATCTTCGACCATCCAAATTTGAGAGGGACTGTTGACCAAACCCGCCGCCAAAATGGTTTCCCGCAGATTAAAACCATAAGCATGGGAAGCCTGAGACTGGCATCCTACCACGACCCCCGCTAAACTATCTAAAGCGGTTTTGAACTCCTGATCAGTTAAACCATTAGCAGCAGATTGATAGTTTTTCGGTAAAGTCAAATCACCATCTTCGCTGTCTATATTGTCACCCCCACCTTGAGGAGAAATAGTCGATAATAGCAACTGTAAAGCCTGCTTAAAGGTCCCTAAAAATAACTTTTGGGTTGGGGATACCTGAAGCATGGGACAGGGCGCATAATCCTCACCAAAATGATGGGGAATAGCCCAACTCAGATAAGGTTTAAATCCTTGTAAAACTTCTGTTTCCCCGGATTTTCGATGCAAGTGGACGCGACTGGGGAGGCGAAAAATGCGATCGCCTTCCTGAGAATCACTCAGCCAATATATAGGGTAAACAGCCTCAGTCAGGCGATCCAAAAGTGTGGCTGATATTCCGGTCGTCCCCACATCCAGCCCTAGATACCATCGATTTGAGGAATCGTCCCCAAGCGTCGATACAAAAGATTGATCTGGGGGTAAATCCGATCCCCCTAGGCTTGGTGTTTCTGATGTCACTGTCCCGGCTGATTGAATGTTTCCTCAGTATATCCCAGGGTGATCACAAAAAAACTGGGAAATTTTCCCTAGGCGATCGCCCTATTGCCACAGTTCCTGCTATGATCCTTGCTGTTGGTGATGAGGAGAAACAATGGCTGCACAATTGACCAATTGTGCCTACTTAGGCAGTCCCAAACGTTTAAATCCACTCAAGTCCAAAACCCGGTGGCTTGGTGCTGTAGCCATTGCCGTCACTATTGGCTTAACTCAAGCCTTACCTATGTTAGGGTCATCCTCAGAATTATATGGGGCTACTTCCCTCAATGAATTGATGAGCCTCCGGGACGAGTTATTATACACCCTAGAAAACTCCCCAGAATCGGCAGGTAATTCCCGTCAATTAATGTCATTATTTCCTAACCATAGGCGGGAACCTTCTCAGCAGATGATCGAACAACTGCGCCGCCTGGACGTGCAAATTATGATTGAACAGCGGGCTAATGATAATTGGAAACAAGCGATCAGTTTAGCCAATCAAGCGGTGGCGATCGGCAAAAGTTCTCAGATATCTTGGGAAACGCGACAACAAATGGCTACCTTTTGGCAAAGAGCGATCGCCAATTTACAGGAAATTCCCCAGGATTCATTTTTAAACCCACAAGCTACCGCGAAAATTATCGAGTATCAAGACCGCTATAATAGCCTCAAATTCCAGTTAAGAAATGCTCAATCGGAAATTTTAGAAGAAATTCGAGTTAGGAGTGGTTTATCGCGTAATGCGACCATCAGCGTTTGTAATTTAAACCGCCATTGTGCTAGTTTACGGGGTCATCAACCTCCGGCGAGTCCAGCTAGTTTAATTAAAGTTCCTGTGGCGATCGCCTTATTACACAAAGCGGCTGAGGAACAGGTGAGTTTTGACAAAGAAATCTATGTCGAGGGGGGTAATTTTACGGAAGATGCTTCGTCAATTCGCGCCCGCAAATCCTACTCTCTCCAAATGTTAATGGCTCAAATGATTGACCATAGTAGTAATATCGCGACTAATCAACTTATCGACTATTTGGGTTCTGATTATATCAATAAACTACTAGAAAGACATGGTTATAAACAAACGCGGGTGCAATTTAAACTCATGGGCGATCGGATTATGCCTTTTCGACCTGGTAGAGGTCGCAATAGCATGACCAGTGATGAACTCACGGAAATGATGGTAGAAATTTACAACTATGAACACCCCCACTCGGAACTATTAATTGAGGCTTTAAGTCATCAGTACGATCGCGAAATTGGTTATCAAGCCTTACAAGGATTAAAAGCCCAGTGGTTAGGGGAAAAAACCGGTCAAAACTCTAGGGTAATTGGCACGACTTTAGCGGCTAGTATTGACGGGGAAAGGTATATTATTACGATTACCGATAA
Source organism: Arthrospira sp. PCC 8006 (assembly GCF_046480465.1). NCBI lineage: Bacteria > Bacillati > Cyanobacteriota > Cyanophyceae > Oscillatoriales > Microcoleaceae > Arthrospira > Arthrospira sp. PCC 8006. Next base: position 23,643 of record NZ_PKGG01000016.1, on the reverse strand, counting down.
CTCAGCCGGAAATATTCCCCAAGTCCGCAGAGCGATCGCTGGTATTGCGGAACATATTATCATGAGAGGTCAGTTATAAACAGATGAGTTTAGCTGTTTCCTTAAACTCAGAAATTCGCGGTCAAGGATTTCCGATACTGTGTCTTCATGGTCATCCTGGGTCAGGAGGCTGTATGTCCGTGTTTACAGATCACCTATCCCAAAACTATCAAACTATCGCCCCAGACCTGCGAGGCTATGGGAAAAGTCAGGTTAAACAACCCTTTGAGATGACCGATCATCTCGAAGATATCGAACAGCTTTTAGATGGCTTAAAAATAGATAAATGTTTAATTATCGGCTGGTCTTTGGGAGGTATACTCGCCCTAGAATTAGCATTAAGAAACCCGGAAAGGTTTACGGGATTAATTTTAGTGGCTACGTCTGGCTATCCCCGTGGGAACCATCCTCCGATTTCATGGGTAGATAATTTATTAACCGGAATTGCGGGGATGATTAATTGGATATGGCCAGGTAATCAGTGGAATATCAATTTTTTCGGTAAGCGATCGCTATTTCGCTACTTAATCCAACAGCATACACCCACCGCCTATAAATACATAGCCAAACAAGCCACACCCGCCTATTTAAAAACCTCCATACCAGCCACCATAGCCCTGAGACAAGCATTAAAAAACCGATATAACCGTCTAGCTGAGTTGGGAAATATTAGCTGTCATTGCCTCATATTAGCCGGAGAATGCGATCGACATATTACTGCCATCTCCAGTCAAAAAACGGCGGCAAACTTACCCAATTCGCAGTTTAACTGCTATCCCAACACAGCCCATTTATTCCCTTGGGAGATCCCCGATCAAGTGATCACCGATATCGATAACTGGATCAAAAACCATCCTAATATTGTTGATATCGGCTAATTTTCCCGCCCCAGTTAAGCCACTATGCCCACTGTAGGGGATTATCAAAATTTTGATCAAGATCCGCCGCCACGGTCAAAACATCAGGCTGACAGCGCTTAACTGCCACATGTAGACCGGTAGCGCCTTCACCTTGAATATCCTCAATATAACCCGGTTCTGCTTCTTCCGCCTCATTTTCGGTAAGAAACGGCCCAAAGTAATAGGTACATCGAGGCATTTCGGTCATAATTTCAACCCAAAACGCCAACCCAAAAGTATTAAACTGGTTAACCACAAAATTTTTCATTGTTGTTGCCTGTGACCTAGGGGGGTGAAGTTTTAACATGGAGTAGATTCCTAGCGCTTACCCAAAAGCGACCCGACTTAATCATGATCGCCACAAAACATAAATTTCCTATGAATTTTTACCGTTTGTTATAGTGCCTTGTATCAAATTTTTCAAGCCCAATTATTGAGGATTTACCACAAAGTCGCTGACCACTTGGGGCTGACGATTAATCACCTGCGCCGGAACCCTTTGGACATCGACCTGTGTATAAGGTTCGACCCCATAGGTGGTCACCCTAAGTTGTTGAGTATTGGGATCAATGACGAACTCGGTCCAGCCAAAAGTATGAGCGGCCAAATAGGAACCCGGAACTATTTCCTGTGCATCAATTCCCGAACCCTCCAAACCAATAGGATTATAACCCATATCTTCAAGGCGAGTATTTAGGAGATTCTCCACCAGGCGATCGCGTTCCCAGCGGGTCTGTAACCCCTCATAAGTCGCCCTTCCTTGTCGGGTTAGTTGCCATTCAGTGGCCCCATTAACAGCCACCGGACCCAAAGTAGCCCCCACTAGACCCGATCCTAAATCGGTCTGTACGCCCACCGGACCTACGGTAATTTCCATAGCATCTACGGGAATTTGCGGCCCGCCAAACTCCTCAGCAAATGTCAAATTATTAACTACAGTTCCGCCAACTCCGGCGGACACAAACACGACATTATCAATATTATTATCATCAATAAATTTCAGGAGTCTAGTGCGTTCAGCGGCGTATCCTTCCCAGCGATCGCTTGCACCCGGAATCCCCAAATTTTGCATAGGAACCGGAGAAAATATAAACTTCCAAGTTAAACCGGCAGCCTGTGCGCCCAGTAAATTTAACTGCAACTGTTGCAACTGAGTTCGTCCCAACATGGTTCGATTAGCATCAAAAGAATCCCGCAAAAATGCGTCAATATCTTCGGGAAAAGAGGTTTCTGCGACCTGTTCTAAGGGTGCATCCCGGAACGATCGCACATCCAACCAAAACGCGGCTGCATCATCTCCATAGGTAGTAACGCGAGACAGTTGTTCTCGGTTAGCGGTACGGCGATCGCCAATGTCTCCATAACTTTCCTGTCGCCGAGGTTGATAATCTAAAAAACCCGCCAACGCGGTCTCAAAAATCTCGCTGTTATTCAACCAATCACCCTCACCATCTGCCCCCAGACTACCACCGGCAAAATTATCGATGATTTCCCCATCATTCCACACCCCTAGCATAGAAGTTGCGACTCGCAAATTTCCCCAAGGATTCAAAGTCAGACGTTCCCGATAAATCTCATTATGTTTGGTGTGGAAATCTAACAAAGTTTCCGCCTGAGAAACACCTGGTAAATCAGGAGACTCGGTACTGGCAGAAATTGTATTTCCTAACTGTACAAAAAAATCTAGACCACGTTCTGGGGCATTTATGACGGCGACATGAGGCATTAATTCCCCCTGAGAATCACCAGCAGCCCCAAACCTTAATCCGCCTTGACTTCCCAAAGATAAGGGAGTGCGAAAAATACCGCGATCGCTTTCCCCCATAGCATTAGTAACCCGATAAAAATAAGGTGTCCCCGGCGTTAAATCGGACACAAATACCTTAACCGGAACCGTCGGATCAGAATTATTAGTAGTCAACGAGGAAACCACATTATTAAAATTCGGATCGGTGGCTGTTTCAAAAGTAATGGGACCCACCACAGTATTACGCGCCATTAAAATTGTGCTATTTTCCCTAGTATCTCCACTAGCGACACGGTTCGGAAAATTGGAACCATTCACCTCCAGAAAAGCACTAAAATCACGATTTTGAGCCGCCCCAATATCCAAATAATGCTCGATCCCGGTCAGTTCATCACGTTCTACCCTCGCCGCCACATCAGGATTTCGGGCTAAATAATAATTAGGGTTATACAATACACTAGGGCGAAAATCCTCAAATTGACCGGCTTTGACAAAATGCTCGATCGCTGTGATATCTCCGGCTTCTATGGCTGCTTGAATAAAGGGGTATTCATCTATATAAAAATCCGTATTAAATAGAATGCTGGGATTGCGTCTTTCCCGCTGACCGAAATTAATAAAATGTTGAAAACCACTGGCGATCGCACCTACATTGACCAACGCCGCCACATCAGGATTAGTCGTCAAATAATATAATTCATCATAAAGCGGTGTCGGTTGTCTAACCTGAAACTGACCTGACTCGATAAAATGTTCAAAGCCACTACTAATAACTCCCAAATCAACTGCTTGCGCTACATCAGGGTTAGTGGCTAGATAAAACGATTCGCTGTAAAAATCTTCAGCGTTCAACATTCTTAATTACGCGATAAAAAATAATCATCCCGTAGGGGCGGGTTTATTAATCTTATCCCTGGGGGGGAGGAATTAGCAGAACCTATGAGGGCGGGTTTATTAATCTTATCCCTGGGGGGGGAGGAATTAGCAGAACCTATGAGGGCGGGTTTATTAATCTTGTCCCTGGGGGGGGAGGAATTAGCAGAACCCGCCCCTACAATTAATAATTATCAATTGTCAATTATCAATTATCCATTGACTTTGGCGATCGCCGTATGATGACGGGGACTGTTGCAGACAATGGTAGGGGTGTGGAAACCTGCTGATTTGAAGGTTTCAACTAAATCTAGGGTGAAATACTGATCGAGATAGGGTTCGGTACTTTTTAGGAGGGTGAGGATATAGGGTGGCATTTTAGCGAATACCTCTGATTTGGGGTTCATATCCATAACCGCCAGATGTCCGTTAGGGCGCAATAGGCGGCGGGCTTCCTCAAATATATTTCGGGTGGCCTCTTGGGGGAGTTCATGACAGACCAGACAAAGGGAAACCAAATCAAAGGAGTGCTCTGGTAGACCTGTGGCTTCAGCGGGTGCGTGTACCCAAGTGGGGGGGTTATGGGAGGATTTTTGGTTAGTGTTATAGGCAGCGATCGCCAAAAAATAGGGGGACAAATCCACGCCTACCATAGTAGCATCAGGATAGATCTGCTGCATGGTATTGGTACTTAATCCGACACTACAGCCGAGATCGAGAATAGCTTTGGGGGGTTCGGGTAATACCTGCTGTAGTACATCATGATAACTTTGTCGTAGGCGATCGTCTCCCGCCACCCCAGCATCAGGCCAGATTTTGGCGTGAACCGCCAACGCCGCCACTTCCACCTCTACAGCAGCCTGCCAGCTTAAATTGCCGTTATCATAGGCATGAAAAGACCTTAAATAATATTCTGGATAAGCCAGATCAGACTTATTAACCTGCTGAAATTCCGGCGACCAGTCTCTCTGTAGGAGGGTATTGGCATGAGAGCGCCAAGGGACCCCCATTTTTTCAGCCCGATCAATCATCATCTGGCGGGCTTGATGTTTGGCGAACTTAGCTAGGGGTTGAATAGATAAAATACCATTGACCAGTCGCGATGCTGGTCCAATGGGTGGATTTTTAAAAGTTGTGGTCATATAGCCTGGTAATTAGCCTAAAAAATTTTTCCGTGCCTAATTTTGGCACACCAATTGGGTTTTAGTTAAATTCTGACCGAGATCATGATCTCGAATGATCTGACAAAGGTTAACATCAGTTTCTAACAGACAAGCATGGCCGCTGTTAGGGAGGATAACCATATTAGCTTTGGGTAGCTTCCTGGTTAAAAATTGAGCTTCTGTAATGGAGGGTAGCAATCTATCGGAACCACTGGCAATCACCAAAACGGGTAAATCTAGTTGACGGAGTTGGTCTGGTTGAATATCAAACGATCGCAGCAGTCCCAAGCGCCAACTGGAAGTACGTTGAGGGACAGATTGCATAGCCTCTAACAAGGCTTGGCGATCGCCGATAGTAATTCCTGGCAATTTAGCCAGAAACGGCAAGAATCCGATCATAGACAGGGGATATAACCAACTAGGTAGCCAGTCGGTCAAATGTGATCCCCATTCTATCCAAGGTTGTTGCTTGAAAGCAGAAGCCGGGTTAACTAAAATCAGACCTTTGAGTTGATCACGAATTTTCATAGCCACCTTCATCGCCAGACAACCGCCGAAGGACTCCCCGCATAGATAAATATCTTGATTGAGGTTGAGGCTGAGTTCTTTTTGAATTAAATCCACAGTGCGATCGGTTAATGTATCCCAATCGTTCACATCTTCGGGAGGAATAGTCAAACAGCGCAGGTTAAAAAACTGAGACAGTCGGCGCTGTTGGGTTCGCAGGAGGCGACCCGTACCATCCATCCCCGGTAAAAACAAAAATAGAGGTAGGTGCGACTGACCGGGTGTAGGGTTAAAAAAATACATCGTTGGCTAGATTGGGCAAATATAATGGTTTATGTTAGGTAGTTGATCCGGTTAACTCATTTTAGCTTAACATTACTTTACCTTCTTGCCACAGTCATTGAGATCCATCTATACCATCGGGGGAAACCATTAGACAGATGGGGATAAGTGGCTAACTACAGTGGGCGGGAAATATGACAATCAAGGGAGCCGACCCAGTTAATCGATCGCGCTCGTATCTCCATTGACCTTGTAGATATTGGCGAAAAAGTTAAGACTTCGTTGAGAATTTTTAACATTTTTTTAAAAAGTATTATCATTTATAGGCTTTAGTTTGAGATGGTCAAAACCGTATCAAAATTGTTGCTGTTTTGACTGGGGAGAGGGTTCTAGGTGCCAGGGCACTCGACTCCGCCCCGAAGGCAGATCAAACCTAAGTAAGATCAGTTTAAGAGAGAAACTTGTATATCAGTCATGGATGTGACACCAACAACTAAAAAGACGTTTTCCTTAACAACACCTCTATATTATGTCAATGATGTTCCCCATATTGGCAGCGCCTACACGACGATCGCCGCCGATGCGATCGCCCGTTGGAAGCGACTACAGGGATATGAAGTGCTGCTAATTACTGGTACCGATGAACACGGCCAGAAAATTCAAAGGACAGCAGAGGAGGCGGGATGTTCCCCCCAAGTTCACTGTGATCGGATAGTGAGCAGTTTTGAGAGTCTGTGGAAACTGCTGGAAATTCAGTATGATCGTTTTAGTCGGACTACCAGCCCCCGTCACGAGGCGATCGTCAGAGAATTTTTCCAAAGGGTTTGGGAAAATGAGGATATATATTTGAGCCAACAACAAGGCTGGTATTGTGTATCCTGTGAAGAGTTCAAAGAAAAACGGGAACTAATAGACGAGAAATATTGCCCCATTCACGTGAATAAAGAAGTAGAATGGAGGGACGAGCAGAACTATTTTTTCCGTCTGTCAAAATATCAAAAACAGCTCGAAGCCCTTTATCATGATCACCCCGACTTCATCGGGCCAGAAAGTCGCCGGAATGAAGTGATCAGTTTTGTTAACCAAGGGTTACAGGATTTCTCCATTTCTAGGGTGAATCTTGACTGGGGTTTCCCAGTTCCCATTGATCCCAGTCAAACCCTATATGTTTGGTTTGATGCACTACTAGGATATGTGACCGCGCTAGTTGATCCCGACTCAGAACCCAGCCTTTCTGAAGCGATCGCTAAATGGTGGCCGATAGACCTGCACCTAATTGGTAAAGACATCTTACGCTTCCATGCTGTTTACTGGCCAGCGATGTTAATGTCTGCCGACTTACCTTTACCTGGTCGTATCTTTGGACACGGTTTTCTAACTAAAGATGGTAAAAAGATGGGTAAGAGTTTAGGCAATACCCTTAATCCCGTGGAGTTGGTGAACCAATATGGTACCGATGCTGTCCGTTACTATTTTTTAAAAGAGATAGAATTTGGACAAGACGGTGATTATAATCAGACCAGATTTATTAATACCCTAAACGCCGACCTCGCCAATGATCTGGGCAATTTACTTAACCGGACTATGAAAATGGCTGCCAAATACTTTGACGGTAGAGTTCCGGCGATCGCAGTAGATAATATCTCTGCAGACAATCACCTAAAATCCATTGGTAGTTCCCTCGGTAACACCGTTAGTCAATTCTATGAAAAACTGGCGTTTAGCCAAGTGTGTGAGGCGGTTCTGGTTCTAGTTCAAGCTGGTAACAAATATGTAGACGAACAAGCACCCTGGTCACTGTATAAACGAGGGGAACTATCAGCCCTGAGTGAAGTGATCTACTCGGTGCTTGAGTCAGTCCGCTTGGCGGCTTATTTGTTAGCGCCAATTGTGCCAAATCTTAGCACGGCTGTCTACCAGCAACTGGGATACTCAATGAATTTTCAAGATCCTGAAGGGGCAGCCAAAATCATGGGTTTGGATAGCCATGCTCACTGGGGTATTTTACCAAGCGAGCAAGTGCTGGGAGAAGGTAAACCGGTTTTTCAAAAGCTGGAATCACCCAGTGCTGTAGTCTGATAAATTGATCTCCCTGAGACTGACAGAGGCGATCGAGCAGATTTAATCCCTTAATTATTGATAACTCAATGTTTAATTGAGATACACCTATTTGATCAGCATCATAAATAATAAATGAGGTTTAAAAATCATGTTGAATCATATCAACAACAGTAGTAACGACATATTCACCCCTGAACAGATTTTAGAAAATCGAGGGCGTGTGGCGATATTTATCGATGGCTCGAATCTGTTTTATGCCGCTTTACAATTAGGCATTGAAATTGATTACACGAAATTATTGTGCCGGCTAACCAGTGGTTCGCGATTATTGCGATCGTTTTTCTATACTGGGGTCGATCGCACTAATGAAAAGCAACAGGGATTTTTGCTGTGGATGCGTCGCAATGGGTATCGGGTGGTTGCTAAGGACTTAGTACAACTGCCAGATGGTTCTAAAAAAGCTAACCTAGATGTAGAAATTGCCGTAGATATGATCGCTCTAGTGGGTGCTTATGATACGGCGGTGCTGGTTAGTGGTGATGGCGATTTAGCTTATGCGGTCGATTGTGTCAGCTATAGAGGTGTGCGGGTGGAAGTGATTAGTTTGCGATCGATGACTAGCGACAGTCTAATTAATGTAGCCGATCGCTATATTGATCTCGAAGCGATCAAAGACGAAATTCAAAAAACCCCCCGCAGTCCTGGATATAGCTACCGTCCCCTATCAAGCATCAGTTTGATTGATGGAAAGGTTGAAGGCGCGTGATTTTTAAGAACTCAAACTACAGCCAACAGACAATCCCTGCCTTGTTGGGCTTGGGGATTGGCCAAATTATGTTGCTGATGTTGGTAATTTCTGGCGGGGGACTGGTAGGGTGTCAATCCCCCCAACCTTCAGAACCAACTACTTCTGAGGATCGCCCCCCCTCAGAAGAGTTTGAGAACACCCTGACTCTGGAAGATGTGGTACTCGAACAAGTAGACGAAGAGGGTCAATTGCTGTGGCAGGTGGAGGCTAAACAAGCAAGTTATAGTCAAGATCAGAAAATTGCGACGGTGACTGAACCGGTGGGGGAATTGTTTGTCAAGGGTGAGTTACGCTATAAAATTGAAGCTAAACAGGGGGAACTGCACCAAGATGGTCAGCGACTGTTTCTCCGAGATGATATTGTGGCTGTTGATCTCGAAAATGGTATTGTCTTGCGCGGTCAAGAGTTGGAATGGATTGTTAATGAGCAAATTCTGATTGTTCGTGACAATGTGACCGGAGAACATGAAAAAATGCAGGCGATCGCTACTGAGGTGCAATTATTCAATGATGACAAGCGGGTGGAATTTTGGAACCAAGTGGTGATCAACTTTAAGGAAGTAGGGGTGCAGCTACGCACTGATCACGTGATCTGGCGATGGGAAGAAGAAAGATTTATTTCTGAGCGTCGGGTGGAAATTGATCGCCTAGAAAATATGGTGGTGATTGATCGCGCCGTCGCTAAAAGTGCCGAACTAGATTTAACTACGGCTATAGCCACTTTCAAAGATAATGTTCAGATTGCCCTGTCTAACCCGCCATTACAGCTTTCCAGCGCTCAGTTACAGTGGAACTACCAAGAACAAACTCTTAATTCCCCAGGACCAATCACTATTATCGATCGCCAAGAGCAATTGACTTTTTCGGGTGATCAGGGTTGGGGAGATTTGGACAGCCAAATTTTTAACCTGATTGGTAATGTTCTGGGGGTGGCTGAAAACCGACAGGCTCAAATTAATGCTGATCTACTTACCTGGTATGTGCCACAACAAGCCTTTAAAGCAGAAGGTGATGTAATTTACCGCCAAGTTGACCCCCAGATGACTCTCCGGGGAGAAGTGGCTACGGGACAATTTTCTACTCAAACTGTGGTGGTCACTGGCGGAAATCAGGGCGATCGGGTAGTTACGGAAATTTTCCCCTAAACTAAATACAATCACGCTGGCAATGATGTTAAAATAGCCCCACACCACTTGCGAAGTCAATAACCCCTATTCTGGCTTCATTTTTTCTCGCCCTAGGGTGAGAATGATTAGATCTTGTAGGGATGATCCCCTTCTGGTAAAATCAATATCTAAAGTTAGTATAAAATACTTAGCTTACCAGATAACCAGGCCATTGTGTCAGTGGGGAGTCAGTAAGCTGTCTACCGATGGAGATTGGCTATACCTACATGGGTAGTCGCCAATTCTCAATTATGACACTGGTCTGGGTTGTCCTGCTCAAAATAGAGTGGTTGAGCTTGTAAACAGTTTTTTGCTTAGAGGGAACCTATGGTAAATCAGCCGGATCGCGTAGTTTTAATTGGTGTTGCTGGGGATTCCGGGTGCGGAAAATCTACCTTTTTGCGTCGTATAACAGATATCTTTGGAGAAGATTTTGTTACGGTCATCTGTTTAGATGATTATCATAGTCTCGATCGCAAGCAACGCAAGGAAACCGGGATTACCGCTCTCGATCCCCGCGCCAACAATTTTGACCTGATGTATGAGCAGATTAAAACGCTCAAAAGTGGTCAATCTATCAATAAACCTATCTATAACCATGAAACTGGTCTGATCGATCCGCCAGAACGTATCGATCCTAATCACATTGTGGTTATTGAAGGTCTACACCCCTTGTATGATGAGCGTGTCAGAGGTCTGTTAGACTTTAGCGTTTACCTCGATATTAGTGATGAGGTCAAAATCTCCTGGAAAATACAGCGGGATATGGCCGAACGGGGACACCGCTATGAGGATGTTTTGGCTTCTATTAATGCTCGTCGTCCTGACTTTGAAGCCTATATCGATCCTCAGAAGCAATATGCAGATGTGGTCATCCAAATTCTACCTACCCAATTGATTCCTGATGATAAGGAACACAAAGTCCTACGGGTGCGCCTGATGCAGCGCGATGGAGTAGAAGGTTTTGAACCGGCTTATCTTTTTGATGAGGGTTCCACTATCCACTGGACTCCTTGCGGTCGTAAGCTGACTTGTTCTTATCCCGGTATCAAAATGTTCTATGGGCCTGATGCTTACTATGGAAATGAGGTCTCTGTACTAGAGGTTGATGGGAAGTTCGATAACCTCGAAGAGATGATCTACGTTGAAGGTCACATGAGCAATATTGCTACAAAATACTATGGTGAACTAACTCATCTGTTGCGAGAACACCAAGATTACCCGGGTTCTAATGATGGCACTGGACTGTTCCAGGTTCTGGTCGGTCTGAAAATGCGAGCCACTTATGAACGCTTGGTCGGAAAAGGTGAAAAAGTGGCAGCGGCTGTTTAGCTATAAGCTCTCAACATTTCATTTCAACTCGCCCTTGGCTATTGGCTGGGGGCTTGTTCTTACTCTCGTGTTGATTTTTTAGTCAATTCCTGAGATTGACTCCCCAGGGGTTGACAAGGGGAGGCGATCGCGGTAGGATATTGACATATTCTCAAACAATGGGATATTGCCACAAATAAAAAAATTTCAATTATCCCATTATATTAGGAGTATAGCAGCAACCCCGGCAAAAGGCAACCCCCCCTCAAAAAAAGGCCGATTTTTTCACAAAACTTTACAAAACTTTACAAAGGTTAACATAATCCCTAGCTTGATAACTCAAGTTGGGGGAAAAAGGACAGGGGAGGTTAGTTGTTATTTGACAGCGTAGAGGTAATTATCGCCACTACCAAAATAGACAACCCCGCCTGAAACGGCTGGGGAAGAGAAAATACCATCTCCTGTTCTAAATTTCCAGCGTTCTTGTCCAGTGTTAACATCTAGGGCGTAGAGGTGATTATCGTGACTGCCAAAATAGACAACCCCGGCTGAGACGGCTGGGGAAGAGAAAATACCATCTCCTGTTCTAAAYYKCCAGCGTTCCTGTCCAGTGTTAGCATCTAGGGCATAAAGGTAATTATCGTGACTGCCAAAATAGACAATTCCTTCAGAGACGGCTGGGGAAGAGGAAATCACAGCTTGTGTTCTGAAGCGCCAGCGTTCCTGTCCAGTGTTAGCATCTAGGGCATAAAGGTGTCTATCCCAACTGCCAAAATAGACAATTCCTTCAGAGACGGCTGGGGAAGAGGAAATCGCAGCTTGTGTGCTAAACCTCCACACCAGTTGAGTCAATTCTGTGGGTCCACCTGGAGGATAGACTCCAGTTCGCTCTAGATTACCCCGAAACATGGTTGCACCGTCGCGTTGCATCTGCCAACTCCAGATAGCACTGGGGGATCGGGTTCTGAGGGCAGGGATAAACTGGCTGCCAATTGCCAAACCACCGACTACGAGGACTAATGTTGTGGCTGCACCCACGAGTCCCCACTGCCATAGTTTCAGGGGGGGACGAGTTGCGGGAACTACTACACCCATGGCTGATAAGACTTGACTAGCATTCTGCCAACGCAGGTCGGGGTTGGGAGTGACCATCTGTTCCAAAATGGCGTTGAGTTGGTCACTAATTAAACAGTGCTTATCCCAGTCCCAGTCGGGGTGGCGGCGGCGGGGACTGGGGACTTGTCCGGTGAGCAATTCCAGGGCTACTAAACCTAGGTCGTAAATATCTTGAGTCGGAGAACCGCTGACATTGGGGTTGTGTTTGAGTAAGAGAATTGTCTGTTGCCCTTCTTGTTGCAAGGTCTGCAAGGAAATCTTTTGATGGGCTTTTCCCTGACTGTGTAGGGGAACTAACTGGATTAAGACGGTTTCCAGGATGGCTTTAACTTCCGGTTCGGATAGTCTACGTTGGCTCCGATGATTTAAAACTTCATAGTAGGATATCATGACTGACTAGAGTTTGTGATTTAATTAAGTTTAACAAAATATTGGTTTTTACGCGGTCTAAATGTCGATCGCCGATTTCCGGGTAAGAGTTCTAAAAAAGGATGTAACACTTTGGCGGTGATGGCTGGATAAACAGCCAGATAGAAATGAATCCCAAAAAAGCGATTGCACCCCCCCAGATTCTTCTGGTGTTGATTTTTTAGTCAATATCTGAGATTGACTCCCAAGGAGTTGACAAGGGGAGGCGATCGCGGTAGGATATTGACATATAGTTTAATAATGGGATATTGCTACAAATAAAAAAATTGCAACTATCCGATTATATTAGGAGTATAGCAGCAACCCCGGCAAAAGGCAACCCCCTCCCTCAAAAAAGGCCGATTTTTTCACAAAACTTTACAAAACTTTACAAATACTTAATCAGGGGGGGTTGACAAGGGGAGGCGATCGCGGTAGGATATTGACATATAGTTTAATAATGGGATATTGCTACAAATAAAAAAATTGCAACTATCCGATTATATTAGGAGTATAGCAGCAACCCCGGCAAAAGGCAACCCCCCCTCWAAAAAAGGCCGATTTTTTCACAAAACTTTACAAATACTTAATCAGGGGGGGGTTGACAAGGGGAGGCGATCGCGGTAGGATATTGACATATTCTTAGACAATGGAATATTGCCACAAATAAAAAAATTGCAACTATCCAATTATATTAGGAGTATAGCAGCAACCCCGGCAAAAGGCAACCCCCCCCTCAAAAAAAGGCCGATTTTTTCACAAAACTTTACAAAACTTTACAAAAGTTAATATAATTCCAGGTCTGAGAACTCAAGTTGGGGGAAATAAGGAGAGGGGAGGGGAGGGGAGGTTAGTTGTTATTTGACAGCGTAGAGGTGATTATCGCCACTACCAAAATAGACGATGCCGTTTGAGACGGCTGGGGAAGAGCGAATCCAATTTTCTGTTTGAAAGCGCGAGGGTTGGTGTCCGGTGTTAGCATCTAGGGCGTAGAGATATCTATCCCAACTGCCAAAATAGACAATGCCTTCCGAGACGGCTGGGGAAGAGTCAATCACAGCTTGTGTTCTAAAGCGCCAGAGTTGGTGTCCGGTGTTAGCATCTAGGGCGTAGARGTGACTATCGSCACTGCCAAAATAGACGATGCCTTCCGAGACGGCTGGGGAAGAGCMAATCMAAKYTTCTGTTKGAAAGYGCCAGAGTTGTTGTCCGGTGTTAGCATCTAGGGCGTAGAGGTGATTATCGAAACTGCCAAAATAGACAACGCCGGCTTCAATGACTGGGGAAGAGGGAATATCACTTTCTGTTTGAAAGCGCCAGAGTTGCTGTCCGGTGTTAGCATCTAGGGCGTAGAGATGATTATCGCCACTGCCAAAATAGACGATGCCTTCCGAGACACTTGGGGAAGAGTCAATCCAACCTTGTGTTTGAAAGCGCCAGCGTTCCTTTCCAGTTTTAGCATCTAGGGCGTAGAGGTGATTATCCCGACTGCCAAAATAGATAACCCCTTCCGAGACGGCTGGGGAAGAGCGAATGGAACTTTCTGCGGAAAACTTCCACACCAGTCGAGTCAATTCTGTGGGTCCGCCTGGAGGATAGACTCCGGTTCGCTGGGGATTACCCCGAAACATGGCAGTATTCTCCTGTTCAATCTGCCAACTCCAGATAGGACTGGGAACTAGGGGTCTGAGGGCGGGAATAAACTGGCTACCAATTGCCAAACCACCGACTAGGACGACTAATGTTGTGGCTACCTCAACCAGTACCCACTGCCATGGTTTCAGGGGGAGAGGAGGGGTGGGAACTACTAAGCCCATGGCTGATAAGACTTGACTAGCATTCTGCCAACGCTGGTCGGGGTTGGGAGTGACCATCTTTTCCAAAATGGCGTTGAGTTGGTCGCTGATTAAACAGTGGTGATTCCAGTCCCAGGTTAGGTCAATGCGGCGGGGACTGGGGACTTGTCCGGTGAGCAATTCGAGGGCTACTAAACCTAAGTCGTAAATATCTTGGGTTGGAGAAGCGCTGATATTGGGGTGTTCTGGGGGCAACAGAATCGTCTGTTCCCCTTGTTGTTGCAAGGTTTGCAAGGAAATATTTTGATGGGCTTTTCCCTGACGGTGCAGAGGTACTAACTGGATTAAGATGGTTTGGAGGATGGCTTGAACTTCGGGTTCGGATAGTCGGTGCTGAGGCCGATCGCTTAAAATTTGACAGTAGGATATCATGACTGACTAGAGTTGGTAATTTAATTGGGTTTAAGGAGAAATTTTGGGCCACCCTGTCTAAATATCGATCGCCGATTTCCGGGCAAAAGTTCTAAAAAAGGATGTAACACTTTGGCGGTCACGCCTGGATGAACAGCCAGATATAAATGAATCCTAAAAGAGCGATCGCTACGTTATTATTCTAATACGGCATTCGTGCTTTACAAACAGGGTTAATTCCTGGAGATTATGTGATTTTTTGACTGTTACTAAGTTGGCAACCAGATTAATGCAGCAATTGACTGGTGCTGTTGAGATAGGGATTCCCCTCTTGGTTAATGTCAGCTTCAACATTAGGGGGGTTGACAAGGGGAGGCGATCGCGGTAGAATATTGACATATTCTTACATAATGGAACATTGCCACAAATAAAAAAATTGCAACTATCCCATTATATTAGAAGTATAGCAGCAACTCCAGCAAAAGGCAACCCCCCTCAAAAAAAAGCCGATTTTTTCACAAAACTTTACAAATACTTAATAAGGGGGGTTGACAAGGGGTGGCGATCGCGGTAGAATATTGACATATTCTTACATAATGGAACATTGCCACAAATAAAAAAATTGCAACTATCCGATTATATTAGAAGTATAGCAGCAACCCCAGCAAAAGGCAACCCCCCCCTCAAAAAAAGGCCGATTTTTTCACAAAACTTTACAAAACTTTACAAAATCCCAGTACAGAGCTGATGGGTAACAATATACAGAGCAAGGGCAAAGTTAGCAAAAAAACCACCAGATGAATAATGTTGTTGATTATCTTCGAGTGAGCCTAATAGATCGGTGTAACTTTCGATGCCAGTATTGTATGCCGGAGGGGGCAGAAATTGACTATATCCTAGAGATGGACTTACTGACTAACTGGGAACTGCTGAAGCTGCTAAGGGAAGTTTTTATCCCGGTGGGGTTCACTAAGTTTCGTCTAACGGGGGGTGAACCGTTGCTGCGTCCTGGGGTAACGGAATTAGTGTCAAAAATCGCGGGATTCCCGGAAACGGAGGATCTATCAATGACGACTAATGGTTTTTTGCTATCCCCGATGGCAGAATCTCTTTATCAGGCAGGTTTAAGGCGGATTAATATTAGCTTAGACTCTCTAGTACCTGAGATTTTTAATCAAATTATTGGTAATCGTGGGCGCGATCGCTGGCGACAGGTTTGGGACGGAATCCAATCGGCTTATCGGGTAGGGTTCAACCCACTGAAGCTGAATGTGGTGGTAATTCCGGGGGTAAATGACGATGAAATCCTAGATTTAGCAGGGTTAACGATAGACCGGGATTGGCACGTTCGGTTTATCGAATTTATGCCTATTGGCAATGGCGAGTTATTTGGCGATCGCGGTTGGGTAGCATCGGAAAAGCTGAGAGAGGAAATTCGGGAGCGTTGGGGTTTAGCAGAATCCCAGGTACGAGGGAACGGACCAGCAGATATATTTCAAATTCCGGGTGCTAAGGGAACCCTAGGATTTATCAGCCAGATGTCGGAATGTTTTTGCGATCGCTGTAACCGAATGCGCCTATCGGCGGATGGTTGGTTAAGGCCTTGCTTACTGAATGAAACGGGTCAGATCGACCTAAAAACGGCTTTACGGGAGGGTGTTCCGGTGGAGGACCTACAAAAACAGGTTAGGGATTTGCTAGGTATGAAACCGGAAATCAATTTTAAGGACAGGGATACAGGAAGCTCCCAGGGATATAGCCGCACGATGTCGCAAATTGGTGGTTAATGGAATTGATATTCTCCCGTTAGAAAGTTTGTTTAACGGGAGAATGCCAATAATTAAGCCATACGGGAATAGTATTCAACGACGAGTAGTTCATTGATGGAAAGAGCGACCCATTCTCTTTCAATCACACCATTTACTGTAGCAGTGAGATTATTTTTATCTAACTCCAAATGGCTAGGGACGTTAGCTAAACCAGGATACTGAAGATTAGCTTTGACCATTTCGCGAGATTTGTCTCTATTTCTCACGCCAATGATTTCGCCCGGACGGCACTGATAGCTGGCAATATCTACAACTTTACCGTTAACGGTGATATGACCGTGGTTAACTAACTGTCGGGCTGCGGGGATAGTGGGAGCCATACCGAGACGGAACACGGTGTTATCCAAACGCATTTCTAGGTATTGCAGCAAGACTTGACCGGTGGAACCGGAGGCGCGACGGGCTTTGCGGACATAACGCAACAGTTGTCGTTCAGACAAACCATAGTTAAACCGGAGTTTTTGCTTTTCTTCTAAACGAACTGCATATTCTGAACGTTTGCGGCGAGCTTGACCGTGCTGACCAGGGGGATAGGCACGTCGGGCTGTTTTCCGGGTGAGTCCGGGAAGATCCCCTAAACGACGTGCAACCCGAAGCCGGGGTCCTCGATATCGAGACATCTAAGTTCCTCTCAACATAAAAATTTCACCAATCTTCTATTATAAGTTCTTGAAACGAAAATGGGCAAGATGTAAAGGCGATCGCTTTGAAAAACAGGCGGTGGTATGATGAGCGAAAATTTGATTAGCTATATTGAAGCAAATGTTGAATTCCCAAAAATTGGCTTGGGGTCTTCCCCTGACAGTAGTTAGCCTGTTATGGGCTATGATTCCGGTAAAATCGGCGGCTCAAGGTTTCCCGTCTTATCGGTTGACGGTTGAGGCTGATTATGCTAGATGTGTGAGAGAATTGGAGGATGCTGGGGTGTCTCCTCGGGCTACAGCGACGGCTTGTGGTATGGCGATTAGACCTACAAGTATTGGTGAGTGCGTGACTCTTATTACTCGTGATGCTGGTATCGCTGGGGATGAGGCGGTTTTGGGATGTATGAGTGTTCGCCGCCCGCAGGAGTTGGCTAATTGTGTGGTTAATATTACTAGGAGCAATAGTGAGGCTAATGCTTTAACTGTGTTGGAAGGTTGCGGTCGCTCTCTTCTACCGGAACGTTATGCTTCTTGTGTGGTGGGAATGGGTAGCGGTAGCACGGAATTTGCTGTTAATGACTTACTTAGGGTTTGTCTAAATCCCCCAGAACAGTTTAGTGATATGGATAGGAGATTTTAAATAGTTGTTGGCGCGATAGTTTAAGGGGTTCTATAGCTATTGCGTCTAACTATTGAATAAAATGGGGTGGAGATGGTTGCGGGGCTGATGGGCTAATTCTATGGCTAAGGCGATCGCCGCTTGAAAACTGGAGGGGTCAGCAATACCTTGACCGACGATATCAAAGGCGGTTCCGTGGTCGGGGGAGGTGCGGATAAAGGGTAAACCAATGGTGGTATTAACGGCGCGATCGAATGCCATTAGCTTAACGGGGATTAAGCCTTGATCGTGGTAAAGGGCGAGGTAAGCATCATGGGCGGCTGTGTTTTGGCCATACCAGGCTTGACCGGGTTTGACCCATAATGTATCGG
This sequence comes from Arthrospira sp. PCC 8006, assembly GCF_046480465.1. Lineage (NCBI taxonomy): Bacteria > Bacillati > Cyanobacteriota > Cyanophyceae > Oscillatoriales > Microcoleaceae > Arthrospira > Arthrospira sp. PCC 8006. The sequence continues at coordinate 5,593 of NZ_PKGG01000016.1, read as the reverse complement.
GGGGGATAGGTCCGTCTAGTTGAATTTGGGGATAGCGATCGCGTTTTTGTTGTATCCAGGGAATTAGCCAATCTTGTTCTTCGGTTCCCAACTGACCGTTTTCGCCGCTGTGGGGATTAAGTCCAGCAACGGCTATTTTGGGGGTTTTAATACCAAAATCCTGGTCTMGGGAGAGAATGAGTAACTCTAGTTTCTGGTCTAGGAGTTGAGGGGTGAGGGTTTGAGGGACTTGTGATAGGGGAATATGGGTGGTGGCGAGTAAGGTGCGTAAAGTCCAGTTACTATGGGGCGATCGGGCTACAAATAGCATTCCGTAGCGGTTAACTTGGGAACGCAGTGCTAAAAGTTCGGTTTGTCCTGGGTAGTGATGTCCGGCGGCTTTCCAGTGGTTTTTGGCAATAGGTCCGGTAACAATTCCCTGAAATTGACCTTTGAGGGTGGAGGCGATCGCTGTTTCCAGATAAGCAAAACTCGCCGTCCCACTGCTGACATTTCCGACCCCAAATTGAATGGAGGATGGGGAGGGTCCATCATTAATATCTAAAATATTGAGATGATCAGGATTAGCGATCGCTTGAGTAGTTTTCCTGAGTTGTTGGTAGGTATTTTCCAATACCCAACGGCTACCCACCACAGTGATCTCGCACTTGTCAGTCCAAGTGGAATTAGCCAAAGCCTTCAAGACTACCTCCGGCCCTATTCCTGCCGGATCTCCCAAAGTAATCGCCAAACGTCTTAACATTTCTACCCTTAACTTAACATAATTTTATTATTGAGGTTCAGCCTGTCATAAACTGCCGAGATTTTACCAAATCTTCACAATCAAGATGTTAAGTTTTACAATAGCCCCTATATCGATTTAAGTCAACAGCTTATACTAAATAATGTGTTAATTTTCAGGCTCATTCCAGACTCGACAGATTTAAATTGTATCAACCCAAACTCCCTATTGAGTAACATCTATGAAAGTTGGAATCCTAGCAGGTGGATTGGGAACCCGCCTTGCCGAAGAAACAGAAAGTAAACCCAAGCCCATGGTCGAAATCGGAGGTCGTCCTATCCTCTGGCATATCATGATGCACTATGGATACCATGGATTTAAGGACTTTATTATTGCCTTGGGTTACAAATCAGAAGTAATCAAAAAATATATGGTAGATTACTGTTCTTTAAACAGTAATAAGCTCACAGTTAACCTAGGCACAGGCAAAGTTAACATTGATGGGGGCTACCGTCAGGATTGGATAGTAGAACTACTAGATACCGGGTTATATACCAATACTGGCGGGCGGATAAAGCAACTTATTCCCCATGTAAATAATGAGACATTTATGTTAACTTGGGGTGATGGAGTTTCGGATATTAACCTCAAGCAATTATTAGAATTTCACCAAAGTCACGGCAAACTAGCCACCATGACAGTGGTGCGACCCCCTGCGCGTTTTGGTCTACCCAAAATAGACGGAAATCGAGTAGTTGAATTTTCCGAAAAACCTCAAATTAGTGAAGGATGGATTAACGGTGCTTTCTTTGTACTAGAGCCCGGAATTTATGATTACATTGCTGGGGATGATACCCAGTGGGAAAAAGAACCCTTAGAAAACCTAGCCAAAGATGGTCAATTAATGGCTTATCAATATGACGGTTTTTGGCAGTGTATGGATACTCTGCGAGATAAACGTCGTTTAGAAGCACTGTGGGAAACCAATCAAGCACCTTGGAAAACTTGGAGAGAAGAAGATGAAATTATTACTGACGGGACACAAGGGTTACATCGGGACAATATTAGTCCCAATGCTGTTAGCAAAAAAGCATGAAGTTATTGGACTAGACAGCGACATATTCAAACAGTGTACATTTGGGGAAGGGATTACAGAAATTCCCGAAATATGTAAGGATATTCGCGACATTGAAGCCTCAGACGTTGAGGGTTTCGATGCAATTTTGCACCTAGCGGGACTGTCAAACGACCCCCTAGGAAATCTGAATCCTGAGTTAACTTACGAAATCAATCATCAGGCTTCTGTGAAGTTAGCCAAACTAGCCAAAGAAGCCGGAGTAAGTCGCTATATCTTCTCATCATCTTGTAGTAACTATGGCGCAGGAGGAGACGACTGGCTAACGGAGGAATCACCTTTTAATCCAGTCACTCCCTACGGTATTTCCAAGGTAATGGTTGAACAAGATGTTAGCAAACTAGCAGACGATAACTTTAGTCCTACTTTTCTGCGTAATGCTACAGCCTATGGTGTTTCTCCCCGTTTACGGTTTGACTTGGTATTAAACAACTTAGTGGCTTGGGCTTTCACTACGGGGCGGGTTTATATCAAGAGTGATGGGACTCCTTGGCGACCCATTGTTCATATTGAGGATATTTGCCGAGCTTTCATTGCTACCTTACACGCCCCGCGAGAAGTCGTGCATAATCAAGCCTTTAATGTCGGTCGTAATGAGGATAACTACCGCATCCGTGACCTAGCGAATATAGTTGAAGAAATTGTGCCCAATTGCACGATTGAATATGCAGAAGATGGCGGACCTGATAAGCGTTGTTATCGGGTAAATTGTAGCAAGATTTTAGAAGCCTTACCAGAGTTTCAACCGGAATGGAATGCGCGTCGTGGTGCGTCAGAACTCTATGCAGCGTATCAAAAAATCGGACTGACTCTCGAAGAGTTTGAGGGGGAACGCTACAAACGTATTGCTCACATTCAGAAACTCATTGGAGAAGGAAGTTTAGATAATAGCTTGCGCTGGAAAAGCCCGGTCAATGCTTAAATATACAACTGTTTAGCCAAGGTTAAATCATCTATTAACCATTTAAAAATGGCATCATAAACCCCTTAATTAATAGCTGTTGAAGTGTGTTAAATAAGTTGAAAAATCGACTTTATGACTATCTAACCAACAGCTAGAGATAATAGCTATAGGCTTGTGATTCCATTTAGTTAATTAGTAGCCGGGTTAGACAAGACCATATCTATAAATTGACTCCGTAATTGAGTCAGTTTCCAAATATTCTGATCCTGTAGCAATCAAACATCTTTAAAATATGCCTGACTCCATACCAGTCTGTCGTTCTTGTGGTTCAGAAAACCTAGAACTAATTATTTCCTTTGGCTACACTCCCCTAGCTGATGGATTAATCACCCGCGAGAATATTGATAAGCCGGAATATACAGCCCTTCTGGATTTAGTATTTTGTCCAGACTGTGGACTGGTTCAGATAACGGTTAGTGTTCCCCCAGAAATTCTGTTTGGTCGAGATTATCCTTATTTTTCGTCAGTCTCTCCTTCGTTACTGAAGCATTTTGGTGATAGCGCCGAAAACATTATTAAATCCAGAAAATTGAATAGTAATAGTCTGGTAATTGAGGCGGCGAGTAATGATGGATATATGCTGAAAAACTTTCTGGAACAAGGGATTCCGGTTTTAGGAATTGACCCGGCTAAGGGTCCGGTAGCGAAAGCGAGAGAATCAGGAGTTACGACAATTCATGATTTTTTCACTAAAGATTTAGCCCAAAAATTAGAGGCTGAGGGCAAAAAAGCGGATGTATTTTTAGCCAATAATGTTTTGGCTCATGTCCCTGATTTAAATGGCTTTGTTGAGGGGATTTATACGCTATTAAAGCCGGATGGTGTAGCGGTAATTGAAGCTCCCTATGTGGTAGATTTAGTAGATCATTGTGAATTTGATACTATCTATCATCAACACTTGTGTTATTTTTCAGTAACGGCGCTTGAGCGTCTATTTCGCCGCCATTCTCTGTATCTAAATGATATTGAGCGGACGGCTATTCATGGGGGTTCTTTGCGGTTGTTTGTGGAACGGAAAGAGGCGGTTCAAAACTCGGTAAAATCTCTGCTTAAACAGGAGAGGGAATTAAAGGTAGACCGTATGGACTATTATAAAGATTTTGCCGATCGCATAGAGGTTATTAAGGATAATTTACTAAATATTCTGTGGGAGTTGAAGCGACAGAATAAAAGGGTAGTAGGTTACGGTGCGGCGGCGAAAGCGACGACGTTGTTAAGCTATTTTGGTATTAATAAAACTCTGTTAGATTATGTAGCGGACTTGAACCAATTTAAACACGGACGTTTTATGAGTATCAATCATTTACCGATTGTACCGCCGTCAAGATTAGTAGAAGACCAGCCCGATTATGTTTTAATTTTGGCGTGGAATTTTGCGGAAGAAATTATCAAGCAGCAACAGGCTTACCGAGACGGGGGTGGGAAGTTTATCATTCCGATACCTCAGCCAAAAATTGTGGGTTGATAATCGGGAAATTCTGGGAGATTAAGCAGCGCCAATATTGAGTTTTAATTGAGTTTTATTGGTAGTAAAATTAGGAGATAAATATGAGTAGTAAATCAGTGGCAGATGTGGCTAATACTGAACCGGAGTTTAAGTTAGTTGAGCATACTTGTCCTAACTGCGGTCATCAGGAAATGTGGGTTTTCTACGAGGTGCGGGATGTCCCAGTTCATAGTTGCTTAATGATGCCAACCCGACAGGAGGCTTTAGATTTTCCGCGCGGGGATGTGGTGTTAGGATACTGTGAAAATTGCGGTTTTATTACGAATACTGAGTTTGATTCCAAATGGTCAGCCTACGCCCCGAATTATGAAGACCAGCAAAGTTTTTCACCAACATTTAATCAGTTTGCTCTGGATTTAGCGAATCGGCTGATTAATAAGTATAATCTCCGGGATAAAGATGTAGTTGAAATCGGCTGTAGCAAGGGTGATTTTTTGGTGCTAATGTGCGAGTTAGGGAATAACCGAGGGGTGGGTATTGACCCTTCGGCGGTGGTGGGACGAGTCCAAAGCCCAGCCACGGAACGAATTAGGTTTATTCAAGACTATTATTCAGAGGGCTACAGTGAATATGTGGGGGATTTTATCTGCTGTCGCCATACTTTAGAACATATCTACCCAACGGCTGAATTTGTGGGGACGGTGCGGCGTTCAATTGGGAACCGCCCAACTTCTGTCTTTTTTGAAATTCCCGATATGGGTCGAGTTTTGAAGGATTTGGCTTTTGAGGACATCTACTATGAACATTGTTCTTATTTTACGCCAGGAACTTTGGCTCGTTTATTCCGGGCTTCTGGGTTTGAGGTGACGGATGTATATTTAGCCTATGGTGACCAATATCTGTTAATTGAGGGGGAACCTGTCTCGGATTTGTCCGGTAAAATTCATCCTTTTGAGGAAAGCCCAGAGGAAGTTAAACAGGATATGAAATATTTTGCGACTCATGTTCAAGGCAAAATTAATCATTGGAAAGAACATCTAAAGACCGCCCAGGAAGCCGGAAAGCGGGTTGTAGTTTGGGGTTCTGGTTCTAAATGTGTGGCGTTTCTGACGACTTTAAAAACTGAGAATCAGGTGCAGTATATTGTAGATATTAATCCTCACCGACACGGACAGTTTATTCCGGGTGTTGGTCATGAAATTATGTCGCCGGAATTTTTGAAGGAATATCAGCCGGATGAGATTATTGTGATGAACCCGATTTACTGTGCAGAAATCCAGAAAATGCTGGATGAGATGGGGGTRTCAACAGAGCTGATTCCTTTGA
>NZ_PKGG01000581.1:0-405 GCF_046480465.1 Arthrospira sp. PCC 8006 | reverse complement strand
GGTTTTTGAAATTTTTGAGAATGATCCACCAGAAATAAAAGCCTTGAAGTTAAAGAATAAAACATTGTTTGAAAAAGCGGTTGTACTCTATCACTTTAATTGCTTTGATCAAGCAACTGAACAGTTTCAAGCATATCTGGACTTAAATCCGGGCGATCGGGCGGCGGAAATTTACCGCGATCGCTGCCAACAACGCTCTAAGGGATCCACCGATGAACACTTGGAATAGCAAGGCTTTAATGGCTTGGGCACAGGAGGCGCAACTCATGCCCTGGAGTTGGAGGGTTTGTAGATTGATAAGGTAGAGGTCGAATCTCCTAAAGCGATCGCTTCATTTCTCCCACTCCTAACACTTGAGGGAAAAGGCGATCGCCCCGATGCTAGTTTCCGGCAAATGTTCTAGGG
>NZ_PKGG01000312.1:0-4536 GCF_046480465.1 Arthrospira sp. PCC 8006 | reverse complement strand
CCATCCAACGCGACTAATAGACTGTCCCCTAGGCAACGGAAGTCTTCTAACTGCCCCTGGGCTTCCCAGACTTGTAGGATATCCTCAAACACTGGAAACAGGTGCTCTGGGGACACGGCATCTAATAAGTCCCGAATCTGGTTATCACAGGGAATTCGATGAACTCCAAACAGACTTTGGGCATTGCTCTTGCCTTTACTCCCCTCCATCAGACGTTGATAAGCCAGAAACGACGGAGTTTGAGTAAAAAACACACTAAACGCACTTAAAGCGGCATCCTCCATTCCATAGCGGCGATTTTTACCCCGGCGCTTGTCCGGTAGCGATGACAAGCACTGGCGGAAAGAACCGACTAGAGTCTCAAAGCCACCTGGCTTTTTCAACGGCTCTGGCGCTCCTGGGTTTCTTAGATGTCATTACGATACAGGGATGCTGGGGACTTGAACAGGTTTTCGCCAAAATGAGAATTGCTGTACCACAGGGAGATGGCTTGACAATTATTTTGCTTGGTGATATCTTAGGTTTATTGGTGCGAAATTTAGAACCCCTAGGGAATTTAAACCAAACCACCAACCACCCATGCAGCGGATAGCGCTTCCGCTTGCTGCAAGACATTTTTAACCGCCGCCTGTAGGTCTGGAGGATAGCCGTATTTACGCAAAATTCGTTTAACGGTGCTACGGAGACGAGCGCGGGCACTTTCCCGATGCGCCCAGTCAATGGTAACGTTCGATTTCAGGCTCATTAGCAATTCATGCCAATCTCTGGTTTTTAGGCTGTCATTGCCCATCACTTCCACCGCGCTTTCATTCTCCGCCAGAGCGTCATAAAAGGCGATTTCATCGCAATCCCTTGAAAGTCCTTGTTCCTCGCCCCGTTGGCGGGCGGCTTTAATATCTTGAGCCAGATTGATTAATTCTTGCAGAACTTCAACCGTGCTGATGGCGTTGGTGTGGTATCGAGTGATCGCCTTTTCCAAGCGCTAGCGCAAACTTTTTCTCCTCGGTGATGTTGGTACGGCTACGGGAGCGCCTCTCGTCATTCAGCAGACGTTTAAGGGCTTCGAGGGCGAGATTTTTCTTCTCCATTTGCTGAATTTCTAGCAAGAAGTCATCGGAGAAGATGGAAATATCCGGGGAGGATAAGCCAGCAGCCCTGAGAATATCGACAATTTCAGTGGAGACCACAGCCTGATTAATAATTTGCCCCGCCGCGAATTCTTTTTGTGCCGTGGACTTGCCAGGGGTGGCGGAGGATTTCACCAGGGCAGCGCGGATGGTTTGGAAAAAGCCGACCTCCGATACGAATTTGGCAGGCTGCATCGCTGGCCGCCGCTAGGGCAAAGGCTTTAGAAAGTGCCAGCACTGCGTCTTGATAGCTTCTTTCAGGCGTTGCCCGATGCCGATGTAGTCCACCACCAAGCCAGCGGGTTTATCGCGAAAGACCCGGTTAACCAGGGCGATCGCCAGGGATTGGCATGAGGCCGTGACCTTTCATCGGTTTATCGATATACATGGTGTGCATTGAGGGCGCATCAAACCCGGTTAGCCACATATCCCGCACGATGACCAGTTGCAGGKGATCCTTTGGATCTTTGATCCGCTTGGCTAGGAGATCGCGCCGGGCTTTGGTGCCAATGTGGGGTTGCCATTCGGGCGGATCAGTCGCCGAGCCTGTCATCACGATTTTAATCATGCCAATCCCTCGTTATCGTCCGGGGAATGCCAGCCCGGGCGGAGGGCGACTATCTGATTGTAAAGGTTGACGCAGATTGCCCGACTCATGCCAATCCCTGACGATCATCGCTTTACCGCTCAGTGCCAAGAGGCGGTTTTCAAAGTGACTGACGAGAGGCGCAGCAACCAGCTTTAACCGCGCTTCCGCTCCCACGGCCGCTTGCACCGTTGCCCATTTTTGAGTCATTCTCGCCTGTTCCGATTGCTCTTCGCCGTTACGGAGTTCTTCAATCTCTGCATCAATCTGGGGCTTTTGCGCTTCGGGAAGTTCGATGCGGGCGAGGCGGCTTTCATAGTAGATGGGGACGGTTGCGCCATCTTCCACCGCGCGGCTGATGTCGTAGATGTCGATGTAGTTGCCGAATACGGCGGGGGTGTTAACGTCGGTGGCTTCGATGGGGGTTCCGGTAAAGCCAATAAAGGAGGCGTTGGGGAGGGCATCCCGCAGATATTTGGCGAAGCCATAGCCAATTTCTCCCGTTTTTAGATCGACTTTGGCTTTAAATCCATATTGGCTGCGGTGGGCTTCATCCAGGATAGGCATGACGATGATATTGCGTCGATCGCTCAAAACTGGATAGGTGGTTTCCCCTTTGTCGGGGGCAAATTTTTGGATGGTGGTAAAGACAACCCCACCGGAGGCGCGATTGAGGATGGCTTGCAGGTGTTTGCGGCTCTCCGCTTGTTCGGGGGTTTGGCGAATCAGATCGCGGCATAGGCCAAACGTGCCCAACAGTTGATCGTCGAGGTCACCCGGATCGGTAATCACAACGATTGTCGGGTTTTCTAGTTCCAGAGAGCGCACCAGTGCGAGCGCATAAAACGCCATCAATAGGCTTTTGCCGGAGCCTTGGGTATGCCAGATGACTCCCGCTTTGCGCTAGAGCCGAGTATGGCACGGGCGGTGCTAGTAACGGCTTTTTGGACGGCGTGGAACTGGTGATAGCCCGCGATGATTTTGCGGATACCAGAGCCGGTATCGCCAAAGACAGGGATTGGCATGAAGTTTCCGAGCAGGTCGAGTAGTCGCCTTTGGGTAAACACCCCCTCGATCAGCACTGGCATTTCCGGGGTGCTTTTGGTTAGCACTTCTCCATCAATGGTGCGCCAGGGATTGTCAAGAACCGCTCTAGGTCGGCGGTGAGGGAGCCGATGCGGGCGGTGATGCCATGTGTGGTACCCCCATGCGGAGTTGGTACGGAAGAGGGCGGAAATTTCGGTTTTGTAGGTTTGCAGTTGGTTGTAGGTGGCGTCGAGGGTGGCGGTTTCGCTGCCCGGATTTTTAATTTCGATAACGGCGATCGGTAGCCCGTTGATAAAGACCACGACATCGGGGCGGCGATTGTGGCTGTTTTCGATGACGGTAAATTGGTTAAGCACGAGCCAATCGTTAGCGTTGGGATTGTCAAAGTCGATCGCCTTGACTTTATCGCCGCGAATGGTGCCATCTGGGCGCGTAAAACTCAACATCGATTCCATCGACTAAGGCTTGGTGGAGGCGGCGGTTTTCTTCGATTAGGTTGGGTTTTTCCGTGGCGATCAGCTTTTTAAAGGCATCGTCGTTCGCTTTGGCGGGGATGGTGGTGTGATGCTTTTGAGGGCTTCGAGTCGCCGTTGGTAGAGGATACCTATACGCTCATGATTCCCTTTCCGGCGCTTAACCGTCAGGGATAGTCGTGACAACACCAGGGATTGTCTAGGTGTCGCCGAGGTCTTGCAGTTGAGCTAGGAGGATTTGTTCGATTTCGTCTTCGGTTAGATAACTCATGTCACCAGTTGCTCGATCAATTCTTCTGGCTTAGACAGATAGCAAATCTCGGACAACTTCGCGAGTTGGCTAATGTGGCTACTACTCCACACATCCAAACTATCGTCAAACAGGGAAATAAAGCGTAAAGGTTGCGTGGGGAGTTGGTAGTGCTGCAAATCAACCCAGGTGGCGACCGTATTCTTGACTTTGCTATTGGCTGCGCCTCGATTGCTGGTACTCAGCACTTCGACTAAGGCCTCGGTGCGTCAGCAATTAATTATCGGCTATTTATTCGGTTGGCGATATCTGACGCACCCTACTGGGGATGTCCGATGCCAAAGTCGATCGCCCAGGAACGAGTTGATCGCCCCACTAATTTGATGTCTCGTTGGTAGGGGATGTGATAATCTTTGAGGAGTTTGGCGATTTCATCATTAAAGGTTCCCGCCAGTCGGGTTCTGTTCTGTTACCACAGATTAGCAACTGTGATCGCAAAGCGCACTAACCGAGTAATGGCTTCTGCTAGGTCGTCCCCAACTCTGACCAGCAGCATTCCATCATAAAGTTCGATGCCATAAGTGACTGGAATATCTTGGAGAAACGAGTCTTGTTTTTTGGATAGGGACTGCCGAGAGGTTTGCATATCCAACCAGCGCAAAGTTTCACCCAAATCGGTGAGGGTTTGGGTTTCTGGCTTGATATAGCATTAGTCAAGGTGGTTAGGACGCAGCTTGGAGAACGGAATCCATGGCATCATGGAGAGAATCAAACTGCTCACGTGCAGTGGCGAATGCGGGCTTTCAACCACGACCAACATTTCTCTATAGCATTAGTCAAGGTGGTTAGGACGCAGCTTGGAGAAAGGAATCCATGGCATCATCGAGAGAATCAAACTGCTCACGTGCAGTGGCGAATACGGGCTTTCAGCCACGACCAACATTTCTCTATCTTGTTGAGGTCTGGCGAATAAGGCGGAAGATAGAGTAAACGGCATTGAGCTGCCTCCACCAGTTCAGCCTGCCGCCCCCCTTTATGAAACGTTGCATTGTC
>NZ_PKGG01000458.1:0-1354 GCF_046480465.1 Arthrospira sp. PCC 8006 | reverse complement strand
CTCTCCTTGACGGCAGGCAAAATTGGGATTTTGGTTGCTGCGAGTATAAAAACCACTACCCTGATCAATAAATTCATCCAAAGGAGTGCCACCAGGGGTTTGGTGCAGGTTGAAATTTCCTTTCACATAGGCAGGCAAATTACTCACCAAGGTGAAGCCTTTTTCCCACATTGACCCTCTGTCATCTCTAAAAACGCTAGTTCGGCGGTCTAACCGTTCACCATTAATCAACATGATGCCGTTGGGGCGGCGGGTTTCGTCTAAAACAAAGTCCACCGGACTGGTTATGGAGTCTCCAGTGCTATCATCTCTCAGGGCATCATCACGGGTCGCGTAGACGATACCACTGTTAGGCAATAAAAACTCGTTATCACCGATCGCCTTTTGGCGTAACTTGTTTAAGTCAATCACCGTGGTGCGAATTTCCAGGGGCTGGCGGTCTTCTATGGGGCGATCATAAGTGCCCTTACCATCAGCGAAGAAACCGTCATCATCCTCCAGGGCTTTCACCTGGCGGGCATCCAGTAAAGTTCTTTCAAAAATCGTACCATGGGGAATGGTAGCTTCTGTGGGACTCCCTGCAGTTCCATCTAAGATTTGCATAGCGCAAACGGCCGCATCAATAGCCGACTGTTCCTCCAAGCTCCTATCTGCAAGTGCTTTGGCTAATGCTTTCCGCAGGGGCTCGTTGACAAAGCGCCCATCAGGAAAAACTAGATTAGCCTGGTAGTAAATCCTCTCCTGGACGCTACCAGATGGATTGGCAGCAGTGAACAAGCCGTCAGCATTTGGTGTCTGTTGGGATACATTCAGTATCTGCGGTGCGTAGACAATGCCATTGTGGGACATACCCTCGCCAGTGGCGGTCGCCGCATCCCAAGGCAAGTCATGCTCGTTTTTAGCGGTTTCTTGGGTGGTGGGGTCGTAGTAACTGCTGATACAGGCTATGGGATTTTGGCGATCGCCCGGCTCGGCCCAGGGAGTGGTTGTATAGTGATACACCACAGTAGCCCGCATTTGCAGGTCTCCCTTTTTATAACCTTCATCAGGTTTCTCAGGGTCATCCCATCCCATCGGCATGGTATCTGGCCACACCACATCAAAAGCTGATTCATTTTCCGGGGTGTCTGGGTTGTCCGCCGCCTTTCCTGGTCGAATAGAGTAATTTCCTGGTCGAATAGAGTAATCAGTGTAAAACGAGTCATCAGGTAAAGGTGAGTAAATCCCTGCCCCCGTAACTATCCGCGCCCCCCCTACAAGGGGCTCATCTTCTGTCGGGGCTTTGGCTGCTGCCCTTTCCCAGAAACCATTGCGACCCGTATTCCCCAGGTCGGGCATATCGAACATTCGAGTC
>NZ_PKGG01000482.1:0-935 GCF_046480465.1 Arthrospira sp. PCC 8006 | reverse complement strand
TCGGGATATGATGGGGTCATATCTTARAMAATKAAAGGCATGAMTTTAATAAAAAAATTGCAAATATCCCATTATTTAATATAGTAGCAGAAGCGCCGCCCAAAAGCAAGGGTTCCCCAAAAAAAAGTGGCGCGGGGGCGCAAGGATAATTTTTTTTTATTTTTTGGGATAAAATTACCCGTAGGGGCGGGTGCGCGATCGGCCACGGGAAAAACCAGCCAACTATCTACACCCGCCCCAGAGTGCTGTAGGGTGCGTCACATCCGATCAGCCACTGGGAAAACGAAAAACTTGCTGATGTGACGCACCTTCTGAGGCCATAAGACACACCGGGTAACTATATAAACCCGCCCGCCCCCCATCAATTCCCAACATAACTCCCGAAAGCGATCGCCACTGATTAAACTGATTAATGTTTATTTTTTCAAAAAAAAAAAAAATAGCCCAGCCCGTCAGCGCTCCAGGGGGTTGACAAGCCGAGCGAATCGGGATATGATGGAGTCATATCYTASATAATYGRAGGCRTGACTTTAATAAAAAAAATGCAAATATCCCATTATTTAATATAGTAGCAGAAGCGCCGCCCAAAAGCAAGGGTTCCCCAAAAAAAAGTGGCGCGGGGGCGCAAGGATAATTTTTTTTTTATTTTTTGGGATAAAATTAGTTGTAGGGGCGGGTGCGCGATCGGCCACGGGAAAAACCAGCCAACTACCTACACCCGCCCCTGGCTGCGCGATCGGCCACGGGAAAAACCAGCCAACTACCTACACCCGCCCCAGAGTGCTGTAGGGGCCGGCGGGTGCGCGATCAGCCACACACCTCACCAGCCAACTACCTACACCCGCCCCAGGCTGCGCGTAGGGTGCGTCACATCCGATCAGCCACTGGGAAAGGAAAACGAAAAACTTGCTGATGTGACGCACCTTCTGAGGCCA
>NZ_PKGG01000684.1:0-213 GCF_046480465.1 Arthrospira sp. PCC 8006 | reverse complement strand
GCACCAAACCAATTGGCTATATTCTTTCTTTAGAAGGAGCAGATTCCTTGGTAAATGTTGGCTATTTGGAGAAGGCTTATGAAAGCGGGTTGAGGGCCTTGGGCTTATCCCATTACGGTCCAGGAAGGTATGCCAATGGAACAGATGCCACTGGCGAGCTTGGACCTGATGGTCCGGAATTGCTCAAGGAAATGGAAAGGCTCAACATGATTC
>NZ_PKGG01000590.1:0-388 GCF_046480465.1 Arthrospira sp. PCC 8006 | reverse complement strand
GCTGTAGTCCTGGGGTTATGATTCCCAAAACTGGGGGTGGCTGTCGCCGTTACTCTTTACTCCCTGATTTCTCAGTTGGTTCATGACCTTGAGTTCCCTGCCTTGTTTGGATTTTGCCACACGTCGGGACATATAAACAGTTATGGGATGGTCTAGGGATAAGAATGAGAGTGCGTCTCCCTATATTTCACCAAGGGGTGAAAGTCCCACTAAGAGGTTATTTCGGGCATTGCAGCCCTATTTCACTCCTAAACGTTTCGCACCAATCCCATTGAGTATAACGGCAAGACTGAAGAACCCGGGTTTGATTTTCTAGGATTCAACTTTAGGCAATATCCGGTAGGAAAATATAAATCTGGAAAAACTGGTGGAGCAGCAAGCCGATTAA
>NZ_PKGG01000428.1:0-1778 GCF_046480465.1 Arthrospira sp. PCC 8006 | reverse complement strand
CAGCCGAGTCGGGCTCCATTTTCCAAATATTCCCCCATCTTTTTTCGCAGTTCCGATAAGCTATCGGTAGGCGATCGCAATTCCACCACGAAATCAGGACATAAGGGAGCGAAACCTCGGCGCACCTCCGGTGTCAGTGCTTCCCAGCGGGGGCGACTCACCCAAGAAGCATCAGGGGAACGGATCGCCCCGTTGGGGAGAATAAATCCGGTGGAGGAGTCGAACCCTTCGCCCAATTCTGGGTTTGCTTCTACCCAAATTCCTAGTTGGGTTGTCAAGCTGAAATTTCTTTTTCCCGATTCGCTCCCGGTCGGTGGTGTCACGAGCAATTCTCCTGTGGCTGTCCGTTCCAATCTTAAATCGGGGTTGGCGGCGGCGATCGCCTGGAATTGTTCCTGACTGACATGGAGAAGGGTGGAGTGCATCGGATTTCCTCCGGGAATTCGGGTGGATATTGTCGATAGTAACTCAGGGGGATGGGAATGCGATCGCCTCTCGCGTAGCACGGGCATCTTGCCCGTGTTATCATGATGAGATAGGGTGATGCGATCGCCGATCAAAGACGACCACTGGAAGACGGGAAAAAAACATGAAAAACTCGGTCAAGAATCAACTTCAAGAATTGTATAAAACCGACGGTTATTTGTGGCTACAGCAAACCGTCGAATTGTTGAAGGAAAAAGACTTCCAAGATTTAGATCTGGACGGCTTGATTGAGGAGTTGGAAAGTTTGGGAAGGAGTGAGTTTAACAAGGCTAGAAGTCTTTTGAGGCAGATTATCATCCATCTGCTGTTGTTGGAATACTGGGAGAAAGAATACGAGCGGAACCATCGACATTGGCAGGCAGAAATTATTGCGTTTCGCGATGATTTAATTCATGAGTTGACGGCAAGCCTGAAAAATAAGCTGATTCTAGAATTGGACTCTATCTATCATGTCGCCGTGAGTTTCGTGAGCAAGAAAACGGGTTTATCTAAAAGTCTATTTCCGGCTAACTGTCCTTATTCTTTTGAAGAATTGTTGGAAGAGAACTGGTATCCAAATCATAAGAGAAGCTGAGGAAATTTACATGATTTCATAAGGAGGAGTCCGAATCTGAATCAGCATCCGAGGGTGAGTGTCATTATTCCGGTTTACAATTGCGATCGCTTTCTCGGGGAAGCGATCGATAGTGTTTTAATGCAGACTTATCAAGATTATGAAATTATAGTGGTTGATGATGGTTCAACGGATCAAACTTGTCAAGTTTTAGAACCTTACAGGAATAAAATTCAATATTTTTATCAAGAAAATCAAGGTTCTGCTGTTGCTCGTAATTTAGGGATTAAGGAAGCTAGGGGTGAATTGATTGCGTTTTTAGATGCGGATGATTTCTGGCTGTTACCGGAAAAGTTAGGAGAACAAGTGAATTGTTTTGAGCAACAGCCGAGTCTGGGTAGTGTCCATACAGGCTGGCGAATTGTTGATGGAGACGGTGAGAAAATTATTGATGTAGAACCTTGGGGTGATGTTCCTAATCTAAATTTAGAAAGTTGGTTAATGTATAAACCTGTAAAAACCAGTGGAATGATGATTCGCCAAGACTGGTTAGAAAAGGTGGGGGGGTTTGATGGGGAGTTGCGCCAATCCCATGATGTTGATTTGGTGTTGCGTTTGGCGTTAATGGGGTGTGCAGCCGCTTGGTGGCGACGGGTAGCGGTGGGTTATCGGAGGTATCAGGGGAACACAACCAGAAACACGCAAACTCAAGCTAAATGTTTGCTGAAGGTGTTAGATA
>NZ_PKGG01000411.1:0-1979 GCF_046480465.1 Arthrospira sp. PCC 8006 | reverse complement strand
CAACTAAGGATTTCAAATTATTACGAGACCACATTACACTAAATCCGGTGGTTTACGAACTGAGAAAAACGGAGGATAATTTAGCTTTTGGTTATCTGCGCTTGCGACAGTTTAGCGCCAATGCGACCAGTGAGGTGACTAATGGGATTAATAACCTAATCAATGCTGGGGCTCAGGGTTTTATTTTGGATTTGCGAAATAACCCGGGTGGACTGCTACAGTCGGGGGTAGAAATTGCTCGGTTGTGGTTAAATCAAGGGGCGATAGTTTATACTGTAGATAGGCGAGGGTCTTTAGGAGGTTTTGATTCGACGCGATCGGCTTTAACTGATGCGCCGTTAGTGGTATTAGTTAATGGTGGTACAGCCAGCGCCAGCGAAATTCTGGCGGGTGCGCTTCAGGATAACCACCGGGCTTTATTGGTGGGTGAAAAAACCTTTGGGAAAGGCTTAATTCAATCCCTGTTTGATTTGTCTGACGGTGCGGGGTTGGCGGTGACAGTGGCTCATTATGAAACCCCTAACCATACTGATATTAACCAACAGGGAATTATGCCCGATCGCCTGGTGAAAAGTCCTAATTTAATGCGATCGCAATTAGCCACCGAAGCCGACCCCCAATATCAACAAGCCCTTGATTTATTGAGAGGGCAAATAATGTAAACCCTCTGGCTCTGGGAGAGGGAAATTCTCACAAAAGGGCTGATAGTTGGGATGCGATCGCCGTTGAGTCCCCAACTGTGATTTATAGTGTATAATCAGTGAGAATCCCCCCAAAAACCCGCCATTGACCAGTAGAGAGCAGTGGATATTCTCACTAAGCCTCAGCATCGATTATTGATCGCGACTGCCGTATTGGTGGGTGGGACGGTGTGCGGTGGCTCCCTAGGAGCGATCGTCACCTCCGTGGCTGGGGGCATTGTCGCCAATGATATGGTTCCCCAACACCTCAAGCATATTGCTGTTCGCCTGAAAGGGAGTCAAGACAAATTAGGCAACCATGATTTAACCCAGGCGACCGGGTTGGCTATCTCCCTGATTATCAAAAGCATCGCCGAAGCCGGAACCTATCCCCACTCCACTAAAAAACTAGCAGCCCTGGCTAAATATACCCTCAAAGCCTGGCAGGAGGTCGCCCAAGCCTTGAAAGAGGCGGAAAAGGTTTGCATTTGACCCCATCCAAGAAACGGAGCTTACAGAGCTATTTCGAGGGGGTACGCGGGAGTATGTCGCTCAAACCGTCTTGAGCGCAGAGGATTGGCAGATATTACTGAAACATTGGCTCTGTCCGGGGGCTAAGGTGGAATTGCCCGAAAATGTCGTACAGGAAGTGGCGACCCAGTTGCGAGAGAAGTTTGCTTTCGCCTTGCGGGAAGTGTTGAAAGGGGATTTTGAAGAAGGGGGACGGGCTTTCGCTGGCTTGACGCTCTCCCTGCTGGGGGAAATGCAGGGGATTTTGGAGGAGTTGCTCAACACCAGTTCCCAAACCCAGATACAGGACTTACAGGCAGAATTAGCGGCGGTGACGCGACTGCGAGAGGCGTTAGAGACCGATTCGCAACGGTTCCAGGAGTTGGGAAACCAGATTCAGTCTGGCTTTGGGGAGGTGTTGCAGGAGTTGGGCATCACTCAGGGGAAAATTGACGAGATGCGGGCTGAGTTGCAACAGGAATTACAGAGTGTGCAGGAAACGCTCAGGGAAGGATTGGGCAATCTCAGCCAACAGAATCAACAGTTACAAGAAACGCTCGAAACGGGCTTCGAGAGGGTTGTGGCGTTCTTGGAGCGGGATACATCGGGGATTCAAGCCATTTCCTTCAGCTTGGATACCAACCCGCCGAAGGTGACGAATTGGCAGGGACGGGAAGAGGAATTGAGCCAAGTTAACCGTTGGCTGGATGATGAGAATACGAAACTGGGGGTGATTGTGGGATTGCCGGGGATGGGCAAATCCACCCTGGCGGCGAAGTTGTTTCAGGA
>NZ_PKGG01000003.1:0-79688 GCF_046480465.1 Arthrospira sp. PCC 8006 | reverse complement strand
GGTCATATCTTAGACAAAGGGAGGCATGACTTTAAWAAAAAAATTGAAAATATCCAATTAAATAATATAGKAGCAGAAGCGCCGCCCAAAAGCAAGGGTTCCCCAAAAAAAAGTGGCGCGGGGGCGCAAGGATAATTTTTTTTTTTATTTTTTGGGATAAAATTACCTGTAGGGGCGGGTGCGCGATCGGCCACACACCTCACCAGCCAACTACCTACACCCGCCCCAGGCTGCGCGTAGGGTGCGTCACATCCGATCAGCCACTGGGAAAGGAAAACGAAAAACTTGCTGATGTGACGCACCTTCTGAGGCCATAAGACACACCGGGTAACTATATAAACCCGCCCCTACCCCATCAATTCCCAACATAACTCCCGAAAGCGATCGCCACGATGTTCAAAACTGCGATACTGGTCAAAACTAGCACAGGCTGGGGAGAGCAAAACAGCCTTAGCTTGCAACACACTAGCCAATTGGGCAGCGCGCGGGATAGCATTTTCGAGAGTTTCGACAATTTCGACATTTTGATAGTGAGTTTCCTGTAACCTTTCAGCAAAAGCCGAGGCGGCGCTTCCGATTAATAAAACCGCAGCAGCTTTTTGATGAATAGTATTAATCCAGTGGGTATCATCACCAGCTTTAGCTTCTCCACCAGCAATTAAAATCACAGGTGGCTCAACTGCCGCCAATCCGACCTGAGCCGCATCATAATTAGTAGCCTTGCTATCATTAATCCAGCGAATTCCCATCCAGGTGCTAACCTCTTCCAGGCGGTGAGGAACTCCAGGAAAAATAGAAATAGCGTGAGCAATTGCTTCCTTGTCAATTCCCGCTATTCGGGCTGCTGCTACAGCCATCAGTAGGTTTTGGCGATTATGGTCTCCCACCATTTTAAGGGAGTCAACCGGTGCGATCGCCTCTCCGTTTTGGTAGACCCAGTTTTCTTGAATATATACACCCATAACGCGATCGCCCAATAATTCCTCAGCACCATTAACGCTAGTCCAGACAGCTTGTGGCCAGAGTTCCGGTGCTGCTCGCCGGAGATAAGCATCATCACCATTAAAGACCTGCACCTGGGAACGTTCCATTAAACGCCCTTTAATCCGAAAATAATTATCTAGCGTGTAATGGCGGTTAAGATGATCCGGGGTAAAAGTAGTCCAGATACCGATTTTAGGAGCCAGGGTTGATGATGACTCAATCTGAAAACTGCTAATTTCAGCAATGACCCAATCTAAGGGTGTCGAGGAATTTTGTTGTTGTTGCAGCGCCAACTCACAGGCAGCATTACCAATATTTCCACAGGCAGGGGCTGCACTTCCCGCCACTTCAAATATTTTAGCAATCAGCGCCGTTGTAGTAGTTTTACCGTTAGTCCCCGTAATTCCCACCCAAGGGATATCCTGGAGATTTCGCCAAGCCAGTTCCATTTCCCCGATAGTTTCTATACCTAGACTGCGGGCCGTTTCTAATGCTGGCAAATCCCAGGGAACCCCCGGACTAACCACTACCAAATCTGGTGCCGTGTCCGGGTCGAAATTCTGCCCCAAATTAACTGTAATTCCTTCCTCAATCAGGGTCTGACACTGTTGCTGTAGCGATTCTGAGGTGTTGCGATCGCTAACAGTTACCTGCCATCCCTGAACCTTTAACAGGCGCGCCGTAGCATTTCCTGATTTTCCCAGACCAATAATATGAGCGTTGGGCATTATATCCTTACCCTGCACCTTGATTGAGCATTTTTGATTCTATCAGAAGACGCTGATTTTAGGTCAGCTTAGGGGAGTTGATCGGGTTCCTAATATTTTTGGCATTAGATTATATCACAAAAAATTATTTTGTCAAGTAACTTGACACTTTGTAACAAAAACGTTACATTGGTTAACATAGATTAACAAACGGAATTGCCCCAAGACGTTCCCACTAACTTTCGTGAAACTTTCTTGGTAGTAATCCTGACGCAATTATTGGAGCATAAAAAATGGTTATTTTAGCAGCTTTATTTATCAGTGGTTGGCTGGCTGTTTCGGTAATTGGAACTATGGCTTATTTTCGTGGTGAACAGTCTAAACCCATTCACATGAGAAACTGGAACTCTGATTCCTTTGACCGTCTTTCTCTGGCTTTGACAGGTGTACCAGTAGACTATAGCCAGCGGGTTCCTGCTTACAGCATGGATGCTTACCGCAGCCAGAATTTTTCTAACTAAATTCTCTTCAGTCACCAATAGCTTTTAGACTCTCTTCTTGAGGGCAATCCTAACGGGTTGCTCTTTTTTTTGTATAGTGATATAATCATCACCCGTGGGGGGTAATTAGTTTTTAGTCTCTACCTTGAGGAGCATCATAATTTGATGTCAATTATCATGTCAAGGCGGGTTCAGAAGGCGAGTTGAGAATCAAGAATATTTTAATCCCAGGACTCCATAGAAGAATCAGAAGTTTGATTATCCAAAGGTAAAGCATCAACAGATAATTGTTTGAGTTCGGGAAGTTTTACCACTTCTTTGTCAGTTTGTTTAACATTAATAGGTAACTGTAAAGGTTTGACCTTCTCAATCCAACAACTAGCCAGAGGTAAAGTTTGTTCAAGTTCATCAAGGGGACGAGGGATGACCATCACTGCATTTAATTCGCCAATGCGTTCAGCCTCATACATTCCCGCTTCTAAAGCCACTGCTACATCAGCAACCGAACCCCTAATAATAGCAGTACATAATCCCGCCCCAATAATTTCGTAGGAAGCGAAATAAACATCTCCCGCCTTCAGCATAGCATCAGCCGCGCCGACCATAGCAGGAAATCCCCTCGTTTCCAATAAACCTATGGCTTTATTACTGAGGCGAGAGTGACCGCCACTGGCTGCTAATTGGGAGAGACGAGACCCAATAGGTAGCACATACTCTAAGTTGGGGAGAGGTCTAGCAATGACTAGGGAAGAAACAAACTGATTGAACTGTTTAGCAGTATCAACCCCAGTTTCAATAGCTAGACGGACATCCGCAATACGACCGCGCACAATAGCGCTACAGTAGCCACTACCGATTTTTTCATACCCAACCAGGTGAACACCTGCAGATTTCAGCATCATATCAGCAGTGCCGACTATTGCTGGAAAACTGCGGGTGGAGATTAACCCCAAAGCAGTATCTTTAAATTCTGGCTCAGTATTGCGCCTTTGGGGAAATGAGGTTTGCAAGTGTTCATCCATGACTGTATTTTACCTGCTAGAGAGAAGAATGGAGAATCCCGACCGATTAATCTGCGGACTTTCCTGTTCATCAACCCCGGTTTCTCTCAAAAATTAGGGGGTTTTCTATGGGGGAGCAAAGTCTTTAACAACTCATTGATTTGAGTTTGTCCGTAGACCTGCGGACTACGACGAATTGAGGGTTCTGGTTCCGGTTGGGGTTCTGGTTGGGGTTCTGCTTCTGGTTGGGGTTCCGGTTCCGGTTGGGGTTCCGGTTCCGGTTGGGGTTCCGGTTCCGGTTGAGGGATGAAATCAACCTCAGTAGCAGAAAAATTGACCTGACGAGATTGATCACCAATTAATGAACCGGAAGCTACAACGTGCTGAGATGGGATATCAGAATTAATCAAAGTTGACTCTGAACCAATACAAGCCAGAGCCCCAATTTTTCCAGCACCGACTATGAGTACAGTAGTACCAATACAGACACCCTTATCTATTTCTAGGATACCCTGATCAGCATGAATAATAGTCCCCATACCAATACAGACCCCAGGAGCGATCGCAATTTGGCTATCAGGAGCGGCGGTAATCACCACTCCTGGGGCGATGGCTACACTGGGGTCAATGGTGACATCGCCACTCACATAGTAAGCATAATCCGGGTGATGGGGTGGCGACATACACATTCGGCTTGAACCTCTGAAAAGTAAACAGGGATTTTCGAGAGAGTTAATTAAGGTCGTTGGATAATTTCCTCAAGAACCCGACGCTTGGCTTGAGCATCAATACCAATCAAGCGAACATACTCACCGCTATGTTCCTGCATACAGCCTTCTAGGGCTGCCATAACCTCCCGTTGATTATTAGAGTCGATGGGGGTACAGCTACGCCAGGACCCCGTGCGGAAGCGACGCTTATCAGCGTGTTCCGTGCCAATTTTATAACCCTGAGCCAGGAGGTTTTTAACTTGCTCAATAGTTTCAGAAGTCAAACTACTATTAGCAGATGAGTAGGATGATTGAGCTGAACGACTAGAGGGCGCAGGGGAAGCCGCGCTAGGACTAGGGGTAGCAGAAACCCTACCGTCAGGTCGTTGGATAATCTCTTCAACCGCCCGCCGTTTAGCTTTTTGGTCAATGCCAATTAAGCGGACATATTCCCCTGTATGCTCGTTCATGAAGGCATCTAATTGACTGAGAACAGCCGAAGCACTGGAGCTGTCAATTTGGGGACCACTACGCCAGGAACCCGTGCGGAAGCGACGCGCGTCGGCGTATTCCGTGCCAATTTTATAGCCTTGGTTCAGGATTTGGGAAACCTTTTGTGCCAAGTCGGAACTACCAGTAGCAGTAGTTCTGGAGGGGCTGGCTGTAGAAGCTGTGGCATTGGAGACCTGAGCGTTAGAGGACTTACTAGCGACAGGACCATCAGGACGTTGGATAATTTCTTCAAGTACCCGGCGCTTGGCTTTGCTATCAATTCCCAACAGGCGGACATATTCGCCTTGATGGTCTTGCAGACAGGCGGCTAAGGCTGATACAACTTCGCTGGTGTTGCGGGAGTCAATGGGAGCGCAACTGCGCCAAGAACCTGTGCGGAAGCGACGTGCGTCGGCGTGTTCGGTACCAATTTTATAGCCTTGGGCTAGAAGTTGGCTGATGGTTTGTACCGTTTCTGGGGGAATAGGTCTTGCGCCTAGGTTGCTATGGGAGCCAGATCTAGCGCGGCCACCATTACTGCTGCTTCCCTTAGTTTCATTTCGTAGGGGACTGATGCAGGCGAGGTTTTCTGAACACTGATAACCTGCTGCTAATGCTTGGTTAACTCCCACCACATGGGTTGAGAATTTGATATCAGTATCTGTTACGCTCGGTAAGCGATCGGCTTGTTGTTGGTTAGTGATAATTGCTCCCGAGGGAACATATTTTCCGGGGGGAATTTCCACATCTTGGATGAGGGCGTGCATCATGACAATACAACCATTTCCGACTCTGGCATTGAATACAGTAGAGCGGAAACCAATAAAGCAATTGTCCCCGACATAAGCCGGACCATGAATCAGAGACAAATGGGTGATTGAGGAATTTTTACCAATCCAAACGGAGTAGGATTGACCATCATCTCCTTTGACTTTGCCTTCATCTAAGCCGTGAATAACAACGCCATCTTGAATATTGGACTCATCGCCAATATAAAAGGGGAATCCTTCGTCAGCGCGGATAGAGGTTCCCGGGGCGACCAGGACATGAGCGCCGATGCGAACATCACCGATGATATTCGAGAAGGAATGAACGTAAGCTGTGGGGTCAATTTTGGGCTCCGCCAGGTTTTTAGACCAGGGTGTGGGAGGAGCCGCATGGCCTTTAACTGCCATAACTGAATTTCTCCTAACTAACTTTTTATAGGGTTGACTTTTGGTGGTGGTAGGGAGAATTGATGAATTATCCCAGGCTTTGGGGTTAACCCAGATCTGTTGCTCAACCTAAACGGTTCTGCTGTTTTTGACTGTAAATCTGGCCATTAGCAGTGCTAACGGTGTCAATAATGGCGATTACGGCTGCATCACTGGGTCGGTTTTCACTGCCAGGAATTTGGCGAGCCGCACTTCCGAGACTAACCAGAACCCACTCACTAAAACCCGCACCCACATAGTCGCACGCCACTTCATATCTTGATGTTGGCTCTCCCTGTTCATCTAAGAGTTGCAATAGCAAAAACTTGGAACCTCGGAGACTGGGTTCCTTCTGGGTACTAACAACTGTGCCAATAACTCTGGCAATTTGCATCTTAATTTGATGTTGAGGAACTGTACGGCAGGAACATTTTTCCCCCCGACTGAGCCGGAAAATAGATGGAGTCAATTGGTAGATTGACCTACTACGGGCGAACTATGCAGTCGGTTCGGGCTTGGCTGTGGTTGAACTACATACCCCTAGGGGTCATTGGAGTTAACCTACGGACGGTTAAGAGGACGTATCCCGGCGACGCTTTCACGGAATTGTTCTACCGCTTCGGTGTAACGAATTGGTAGGACATATTCTAGGTTTTCATGGGGACGGGCAATAATATGGGTGGAAAGAACTAACCCACCATTTACCCGTCGCACCGACTCGGTTCCGGCGGAGACAGAAGCCTGAACTTCTGACACATCTCCGCGAACAATGACGGTGACACGACCGCTACCGATTTTTTCGTAGCCTACTAAGGTTACGCGGGCAGCTTTTACCATGGAATCGGCTGCCTCTACTACCGCTGGAAAACCCAGGGTTTCTATCATGCCAACTGCAATGGCCATAGTATGTTTTGACTCCTGAACCTCGATTTGATTACCACGCCTAGATGTCGCACAGAACACTGGTTTCTACTCGGTTCGGCTCTGATGGCTTCTCAGACAAGCTATCAACTCCCTGATCCTAATTTTCAGGGAGGGAGTTTTCAGAACTTAGAGACAAGATTGGCCTTGTCTGTACGACTTTTTCGGCGATCGGGTGAGGGGGTTAACGCTTGCCCCATTACGTCTAGTAGGACCGGAACTGTTCGACCGCATCGGTGTAACGAATTGGTAGAACGTACTCTAGATTTTCATGGGGACGAGCAATGATGTGGGTTGATGATACTTCTCCACCATTCACCCGTTTGACTGACTCAATGCCAGCGGAAACTGATGCTTGTACCTCGGAGACATCTCCTCGGACAATCACGGTCACACGACCGCTGCCAATTTTCTCATATCCGACTAAAGTAACGCGCGCGGCTTTTACCATGGAGTCGGCTGCTTCTACAACAGCCGGAAAGCCTATGGTTTCAATCATTCCAACAGCGATGGACATCTTACAACTACTCCTAATTACGGACAGACTGAACTCAACTGGGCAAATCTCTTGCTAACTGAGTCCCATGACCACAAAGACTAATGATTCTTTTTGTGTATGCGGAAAAATTTTTCAACCTCCCTCAAATTATAAGAATACGAGAATTGTGGCTTCTTTGACAATATTAATCTGGATTATAATTTCTCATGTTCGAGATTATTTTTATTGATTGTTAATAGAAATTAAGGTTTTTTAAACAAAGTTAATATTTGGAGACAAAAATGCCGATTTATCTTGACTTTTGTAACAAGTTGTGCTATATCCCAAAGGCAGACCCTAGGTAATTTGACTAGAAATGGCTGGTTATTGGGGATGAATTTGACGATTAGCTCTGTTTAGGACGGAAATTCTGATATATTAATCTGAGGGTTAATATTTCTTTATGTAAGTTAAATGATTCAGTTCCTCCTACAAGCTAGTTGGTGGATACCCATATATGGTCTCATGGGGGCAGTGTTGACCCTTCCTTGGTCAACGGGGTTAGTCCGACGCACAGGACCAAGACCAGCAGCCTACTTTAATATGTTGATGACTTTAGTGGGTTTTATCCACGGTGCGGTAATTTACCGATCTATCTGGTCAATGCCGGGTCAACAAATTCACATTGCATGGTTACAAGCTGCGGGATTAGACTTATCTTTTGTCCTAGATGTTTCTCCCGTAAGCCTAGGAGCCGTGGAACTGGTCACAGGTATCAGTCTAGTGGCTCAGGTTTATGCCTTGGGGTACATGGAAAAAGACTGGGCGACGGCTCGGTTTTTTGGTTTGATGGGCTTTTTTGAGGCGGCAGTGAGTGGTTTGGCTTTGAGTGACTCGCTGCTACTTAGTTATATTTTGCTGGAATTGCTGACTCTCTCAACCTATCTACTGGTGGGTTTTTGGTATGCTCAACCCCTGGTAGTCACGGCGGCGCGAGATGCGTTTTTAACTAAACGAGTGGGAGATGTATTGTTGTTAATGGGGGTGGTTTATATCGGCACGATCGCCGGTAGTTTAAACTTCTCGGATTTAGAACTCTGGTCAGAAACCCACAATTTACCACCGCTTACGGCGACTTTATTAGGATTAGCCCTAATTTCTGGGCCTATTGGCAAATGCGCCCAATTTCCACTACACCTATGGCTTGATGAAGCTATGGAAGGCCCAAACCCGGCTTCTTTGCTGCGAAATTCGGTAGTGGTGGCGGCGGGGGCTTATGTTTTGATTAAACTGCAACCAATTCTCGCCCTGTCTCCGGTGGTGTCGGATACTTTAATTGTTTTGGGAACAGTAACGGCTATTGGGGCTTCTTTGGTGGCGATCGCCCAAATTGATATCAAACGCGCCCTTTCCCACACGACCAGCGCCTATTTGGGTTTAGTCTTTGTAGCGGTAGGTCAAAGCCATGTGGATATAGCCCTATTGTTGCTGTTCACCCATGCGATCGCCAAATGTCTGTTATTCATGAGTGCAGGTTCAGTAATTTTGACCACCAACACCCAAGACATGACCGAAATGGGGGGATTATGGTCTAAAATGCCTGCCACTACCACTGCCTTTATTGTCGGTGCATCAGGAATGGTAGCCGGATTACCTTTAGGAATGTTCTGGACTTTCCGAAGGTGGGTAAGTGGCTTCTGGACAGTACCACCTTGGTTACTGATTTTGTTGTTGCTGGTGAACTTCCTCACCACCCTAGGATTAACCAGAATTTTCGGCTTAGTCTTTGCTGGTCAGTCGCAACCGAAAACCCGACGCGCCCCAGAAGTCCTGTGGCCTATGGCTTTACCAATGGTTTCCATGACCATTGTCACTCTGTTAGTGCCCATGATGCTACAAACCTGGCAACTATTGCTAAGTTGGTCAAGCACCTTCGTAGAAGCGCCCGCCTCTGGAGTCCAAGAAGTAATTAACCTCATCGCTTTACCCCTGTTGTTGGTCTCAAGTGTATTAGGGGTGGTTGTAGGTAGCAGTATTTATGTATACCCACAGAAGAGAGAGCCCTATAAATTCCCCTACCAACCCATACAGGATTTACTGGCTTACGATTTCTATATCGATCGCCTTTACGATCTGACCGTTGTATTTTTGGTTAATCGTATCTCCGCCATCAGTTATTGGATCGATCGCTATATTATCGATGGGTTTGTCAACGGCTTAGGTTTAGCCACCCTCTTTAGCGGTGAAGGACTTAAATATAGTATTTCTGGACAATCACAGTTTTATGTCTTCACCATAGCCACTGGTATAGCCGTGTTGTTGATTTTAATGCTGTGGCAATTTTAGACCCCTTCCCGACCACATTAACCGTAAAAATCGATGCTAAGTGTTTTAATTTGGATTCCGCTGTTAGCTGCCCTCCTGATTGTACTCTGGCCAAACCTCAGCCCCCAATTATCCCGTCAAATCTCCCTATTAACCGCTGGCGGGTTATTGGTGTGGTCTCTAATTTTGGCAAGGTTATTTGATCCGACTGTAGCCGATCTACAGATGGTAGAACATATTACCTGGATTCAACCCCTCGGCTTAAATTACTATCTGGGGGTAGATGGTTTATCCTTACCCTTGGTCATTATCAATGCCTTATTAGTGGCGATCGCTATTTGGTCTTCTGACTTAGACATTTCTCGACCTCGCCTATATTATCCCCTGCTGTTGATTATCTTTGCCGGAGTCGCTGGCACCTTTTTATCCTCCAACCTCCTGCTGTTTATACTCTTTTACGAAGTCGAGCTAATTCCACTGTATCTACTCATCGCCATTTGGGGAGGCAAAAACCGAGGCTATGCAGCCACCAAGTTTCTCCTTTATACAGCAGTTTCCGGTCTGTTAATTTTAGCCGCCTTTTTAGGCATAGTCTGGTTAACCAAAGCACCAGATTTTGATTTAGATACCCTCAGAACTTCCGCCTTGGGAGTGTCCGCATTACCCCTAACTACGCAACTAATTCTACTGGGGGGACTCGTAATCGGATTTGGTATTAAAATCCCCGTCGTTCCCTTTCATACTTGGCTACCCGATGCTCATGTGGAAGCCTCAACCCCTGTATCGGTTTTATTAGCGGGGGTATTATTAAAGTTGGGAACCTATGGTTTACTAAGGTTTGGGGTCGGTTTATTTCCAGAGGCTTGGAATGCGATCGCCCCTTATGTCGCTAGTTGGGCAGTAGTTAGCGTTTTATATGGCGCTTCCTGTGCCATTTCACAAAAAGACATCAAGAAGATGGTCGCCTATAGTTCCATCGCCCACATGGGTTATATTATCCTCGCTTTTGCCGCCGCTTCCCCCCTCAGTTTACTCGGTTCAGTCATGCAAATGGTTAGTCATGGCTTAATTTCTGCCCTCCTATTTTTAACAGTGGGAGTAGTTTATAAAAAATCAGGCAGTCGAGATATTGATGTGATTCGCGGCTTATTAAACCCTGAACGCGGTTTACCTTTAATTGGTAGTATAATGATTTTGGCAGTAATGGCTAGTGCTGGCATTCCCGGTTTAGTCGGATTTGTGTCAGAATTTATTGTCTTTAGAGGCAGTATAGAAGTGTTCCCGGTGCAGACTCTTCTGTGCATGGTGGGGACTGGTTTAACTTCTGTTTACTTTCTGATTATGATCAACCGTGCCTTTTTTGGTCGCTTATCCGAGTCCGTCATTAATTTACCAAGGGTACAATGGCGCGATCGCATTCCAGCTATAGCCTTGGCTGTGATTATCACCTTCCTAGGAATACAACCGAACATCCTAGTTAACTGGACTGAAAGCACCACATCAGCACTCATGTATAACCCTCCCATTGTAGCTCAAATTGAATCAAATGTCAAGGCGATCGACCTTAATTAACCGCCTAAAAATTAATCATAATTTACCACCATAAAAACTTGTGAATTTAGCTACTATGACCAATAATCAAATCCATCCATTGTTAAAATATATTGAACGCTTAGAAGCTGGTGATGCCTTATTGCCAGACTCTCCCCAAAACCTCCTTGAAGTAGTTGGCATCCTCAAAAGTTATGGCATTGTTTTAGATGCCTACTCTGACAACCTTATTTATGTTGCTGACCATCAATTTTTAGTATTTTTTCCATTTTTTAAATACTTCAATGGTCAGCTAAATATCCGCAAATTGCTCAAGTATTGGTGGCACGATCGCATTAATTATGAATATGCCGAATATTGCATGAGAGGGATGTTATGGCATGGGGGAGGCGGGTTAGATTCTTACCTAGATTCATCCCAATTCCAAAACTTAGCAGAAGCCGCTATTCAAGCTAAATTTAAAGGCAATAGTTTAATCCTGGGACTACATCTAATGTTTCCCGAATTTCTGCCCGAACAAGTGCGACAGTCAGCCTATTATAGCGCTTTAGGGCAATTTTGGCGAGTCATGAGTGATATTTTTATCTCCCTTTCTGACCTCTATGACCAAGGGAAAATTAAATCCATTCCCGCAGTAGTCCAGCATATCTTAAATGGATTAGTTGCCGCCGCCAATCAACCGATTACTTATGGGGTAAAATTGGGAGATAAAACATTAGATATCATCCCTAAATCTGCCGGACTCACATTTTTAATGGATACAGCAGTTCCCTATGTAGAAGCCATTTTTTTCCGTGGTACACCCTTCCCCGGTACTGTATCCTATAACGCTCAAGTTCATCAAATCCCCAACCAACAAAAAGAATTTACATACGGCGCTTTATACGCTGACCCCTTACCCATTGGTGGGTCCGGTATTCCACCCACTCAATTAATGCAGGATATGCGCCATTTTTTACCTGATTATCTCCACAATATTTATAATAATAGTTGCCGAGGAGAGGATGATTTGCGCGTGCAAATATGCCAAAGTTTTCAAAAGTCTATGTTTTGTGTAACTACAGCCGCCATTCAAGGACTAGCACCCTATCCCCTCAACACTGATGACCCGGAACAGAAAAAAGCTAACCGCACTTATCTGGAAAATTGGTTAAATCGGTTTATAACTTCCCGTTTGTCTGAGGTTAATCAGCCTACTCCGACAGATTATAAACCCTTTCCAATGCGTTCATAGTTTATCTCAATTGGCAAATTTTTACTTTCTGAATTATGAGTTATTCAAGACTGCAAACCCTGGGAAGATATCTGCGTCCCCACTGGAAAATATCCGCCTTGGGTATGGTGTCTCTGTTGGTGGTGAATGTGGTGGGGGTTTATATACCTTTACTCATTCGTAATGGTGTAGATGACCTACAAGAGGCGGTAGAGTTTCAGGAAGTAGGATCGCAGGTTTTATTGATTGTTGCTCTGGCATCCATTATGTGGGTGATTCGCATGACATCCCGAATTTTAATTTTTGGGGTGGGGCGACAGGTCGAATTTGACCTAAAACAGAAGATTTTTAATCATCTAATTATCCTGGAATCTTCCTATTTTTCTAATAGTAGAATCGGGGATTTAATTAATAGGGCAACCTCTGATGTTGATAATATTCGGCGGTTGGTGGGGTTTGCAGTCCTTAGTTTAATCAATACCATATTTGCTTATGGTTTGACTTTGCCAGTCATGCTGGCTATTAATATTAAGTTGACTCTATTATCGATTTCGGTTTATCCGTTGATGTTAGTATTGGTGCAGATTTTTAGTGGTAAACTTCGAGATCAACAAATGGAGGTGCAGGAAAAACTCTCGGATTTGAGTGATTTAATTCAGGAGGATATGAGTGGCATATCTTTGATTAAAATTTATGCTCAGGAAGAAGCCGAAAGGCAGGCTTTTCGAGAACATAATCAGGGGTTATTATCGGCTAATTTAAAGTTAGCTAGAACTCGCAATTTTTTGTTTCCAATATTGGGAGGTTTAGCCAGTTTAAGTCTCCTGATTTTGCTGGCTTTCGGGAATGAGGCGATCGCTCAAGGTGATTTAAGTATCGGGGATTTTGTTGCCTTAGTATTATATGTCGAAAGGCTGGTATTTCCCACCGCTTTATTAGGCTTTACTATTACCGCTTATCAGCGAGGAGAAGTCAGTGTTGACCGGGTTGAGTCTATCCTCAGTATTAAACCTAAAATTCAAGATCCACCTCAGCCTATACCCCTGATAACTCCAGTTAAAGGGTGGTTGAGTGCCAGAGATTTAACCTATACTTACCCCGCCGCCAAAACTCCCGCCCTTAATCATGTTAATTTTACCGTCCTACCAGGGGAAACTGTCGCGGTAGTCGGTCCTATTGGGTCCGGAAAAACTACCCTAGCTAATGTAATTCCTCGGCTGTTGGATATTGATATAGATAGCTTTTTTATTGATGGTCAGGATATCACTCAACTGTCTCTGGCGCAACTAAGAAAAGTAATTGCTTATGTCCCCCAGGAGAGTTTTCTATTTAGTACCACTATTGCTAATAATATTTGCTATGGTAATCCCTCAGCATTGCGATCGCAAATAGAAGCCGTTGCTAAAATTGCTCAAATTCACGATGAAATTGCCAATTTTCCCAAAGGTTATGATACAATAGTCGGGGAAAGGGGTATCACATTATCCGGTGGGCAGCGACAACGAACTGCCCTAGCTCGTGCCTTGCTTTGCGATGCTCCTATATTGATTTTAGATGATGCCCTCTCTAGTGTAGACAATCAGACAGCCACCGACATTCTCTATAATCTGACTAGCGGGACGGTGCGTCAAACCGTGTTATTTATTTCTCACCAAATGTCAGCTACAGCCAAAGCCGATCGCATTTTGGTGATGGACAAAGGCACAATAGTACAGACCGGAAACCATGACCAGCTACTACAGGAAGAGGGACTATATCGGAGACTTTGGCAACAGCATCAACTCGAACAAATGCTGGCTTGATTACAATAAAAATCATCAACTGTCAATTTATCAAACCATAGTATGAGTGTATCGGTTGGCAACGAGTCACAACGAAAGGGAAAAACCCTCCAGAATACGGGGTTGTGTGGTTTGACCATGCAAGTAGTTTTTGCCTTTGTCGCCATTTTATCATTAGTTTTCACCACCACAGGTAGAAATATTTCTGATGATACTAACCCCGCCCTAGGTGTCAGTGTAACCTTTGCTGTTACCGGACTAATTATCGGAGCATTTAGCATTGTTGTATCATTTCGCTATGCTAACATAGGCAAACAGTTATTATCCCCCAATACCGTCAAACCCAAAAAATCCGACACAGTGAGACTCTTGCGAGTCGGCTTATTATTAGGAATGGTTGGTATCCTGATTGCATTAATGGGGTCAGGTATAACCGCCTCGGTGTTAATTGCCAAAACCATTTCCCAGCCACCAGGAACAACCCTAACCGAAGCCAGTGAGGCGGTTAGAGCCCTAGATGTATTTGTAATGATTGCCAATTTAAATGTACTAGCAACCCATTATGTTGGCAGTGTAGCATCAATTTGGCTACTTTATCGGATTTAGTTGCCGCGCAATCTTCCTAGGGTAGTAATATAAATAACCGCTTCATCGGTGGGGATACCCAACACCTCATTAACTAGGTTATCAAAAAATCCGCCGATACCACTAGCACCTAAACGTAGGTGGGTGGCGGCGAGGTTCAATCTTTGGCCGAGATGACCAGCATCACTATGTAAATAACGATAAGCCCGATCGCCATATTTGGCGATCGCCTTGTTTAAGTCAGCCGTATGAAAAAGCAGCGCCGCCGCATCTCGTCCCAAATCTTGTCCCAAACATAGATAATGCAACTCTCGGCGAAAATTTTTAAAGCGGATTTGCCTAAGTTCCTGTGCTTTGGGGGCATAATAATAACACCCCTCCTCTAGTCCATTCACCCCAGAGACAGCGATAAAAGATTCAATCAGACTCAAATCAAAAAAGTCCGGTGCAGCATCTAAACCCTGATAGCTGTAGTGCTGGTGTTGATAGGTAAAATCCAGTAGAGCCAGTAATTCTTCCAGGTTGAGATTCCCTCCACTATAGCGACGGGTTGAGCGTCGGCGCAAAATTGCCGTATTTAACCCCTTGAGGTCTTTTCCCCAATCAATAGAAGGGGTGACAGCCGAGACTTTAGTACAGAAGGGGAAATTATATTTATCTCGTGGTTCTTCTTCTTCTGGTGCTAATTTTTTCCAACCTTGGGAACCGGAGGTATCCGATTTAATTTGGCTGGCGCGGTGGAGATAATGGAGTAGTTCCCCGTCGGGAATTTCCGGGTAGTCAGTTTGGGTAGCCGAGGGTAAAGCCGTTCGGAATTCGGGAAGGTTCTGGTCAATTTCCAGTAAGTCAGCCAAAGCCAGCACAGCGATCGCCGCTTCTGTTTCCGAATCTAGGTATAGTAAGTCATTAAGGATTTCATCAGCAAATCCGCCAATCATGTGGGGACGATAGGAATTTAGGGCTCCTGCTAGTTCCAAATTGCCCAATAGGTGGCCCGTATCGAGAAATATGCGACGATAGGCGCGGTCTTGGTATCGCCAAGCTGAACGGTAAAATACAGCAGTAACGACCATCGCCAGTTTGGTATTTTCTAGGGATGGATGCCAAAAACAGGCTTGTTTCAACTCTGGCCAAATTTGGCTATCCCAAAATTGCACTAGGGAGTGATTTAAGGCTTGATAATTATAAAGTCCCGGTGGTAATTCTGGGGTTCCCCTGGAAACTAGATAGACTTCTGCTGGATACAGTCCCCCGGCTGAGGGTGACGATCGCAAATAGTGAAATCCGCTATTTGTGGCTAGTTTAGCAGTTAAGCCATAGGTATGCAGTAGTAGACTAGATAATCGCTGCCATGGGTCTGTATTGGCTGCGGGGATTGGAGAATCGGATATTTCTTTGAGATAGGGTTTCAGGTCAAATACCGTGCCAATCTTGTATTCTTTGAAGGGTTCTGGTTGTTGACTCCAGTCTAACTGCTGACCCTTAGAGGCTAAGGTGTCGGGATCGTATTTGGTTCGCTCATGGTAGTATTGGGCGATGGATTTCAGTGGTTCTGACATTATGACACAGGTTAAATGTGAGGACGGACAGAATCGTTAACCGGAAAGCCAGAGATGCGATCGCGCTATGTGGTTACAGTCCTAACGCCACTCCCCAAGTTTACACTTTTTCAGTGCGATCAGCTGGCAGCAACTCACCAAATCTTAACACAGTTACCACCTGATGCGGCTGTCTGGATTCACGCTACACAGGTTTTTCCTGGTAAATCTTGATTGGGAATTTCCACAAAATGCTTTCGCCATTGGCGAGAGTTCACCCGATTATCGGTTACTGACCCATAGCGCCAGAATTTACTGGTGAGCAAGATTTGTGGGAAAATCAGGTTATTAACTCACCCATCAGTATACATACTTAACTTATTGGTCTCCCCAACCATGAAACCCCAGACTAACTTTATTGTCATTGATACAGAAGGACAACCGATTCTGAAAGCCATGGCGATCGTTGATCATCAAGGAAACTTAATTTATGAAGCCTTTGACCAAAAATATTGTCAAAATCCCCAACTTATCGACCAAAGTAAACCCCTGAAAACCATAGTTAATGAATTTTTAGCTATAGCCGGTTCTCAAACCATTATCTGTCACTATGCACGCCATGATATCGAAGTGCTTAGGAATACATTTCGCGCCGTAGGTATCCAACCACCTCGCCTCAGTTTTCAATGCAGTTTTGAATTGGCTCAACGCTATCTTCCACAATTAGGAAGTAATAGCTTAGACACTATTAGCCAACAACTCAATTTAAGCCGAGATGACCATACCAATAACCGCGATTCCCTCCATCGCGCCAAACATGATGCCTTATTTACTTATCAACTTTATCGACGTATGATTAACGAATTATTAAAAACTCGACTACAACATCAACCCAACCCCTTTGGCACTAGCCGGGTTGATACCCCTTTCCAAAGCCATATTGATTTTAGAGCGATTTTTGACAATGAATTTGAGCGCCTTAAATACATTCTATCTGATATTAAAAATGATGTCAACCATCAAAGTAAAGGAGCCGTAGTTATTGGAGAACCTGGTTCTGGCAAAACTCACTTAATGATGAGATTAGCCCAAGATTTATTAACTAAGAATAGACTCTTATTTATTCGGCAACCTAATAATCCTGACACAGTTCTATTTCATACCTATAGCCGCATTCTGGAGTCTTTAATTCAAACAGTTCCTCACAGTTCACATACACAGCTTGAATATTTGCTGGCTAATAGTTTTGCCCAAATCATCAAAAATACTGACGCTTATGCTACCCCTGCTACCCAAAAAGATGAACGGTTAATTGAGTTAATCAAAACCGATAACCTCAAGCTGTTTACCGACCTGGGAAAAGACGACACTCGCCAAAAAAGAGAATCTTGGCAACATATAGAAAAACGTGCTTATGATTGGTGGATTAATCAGTTTTCTTCCGCTGGATATGCGCCGAAAATTCTCAAAGGGATAATTCGGTTTTGTGGCTATACCGATTTTAAACGCCGCCAAACTATTACTCAGTGGTTAGCGATGAATGATGTCGCACCAGAGGAGTTAGAGAAGGTCGGTTTGGAAAGCTGGGGAGAAGATACCAGTCGGGAGGAAATTTCTCTGGCGGCGTTGGCGGTTTTTAGCAAGCTGTCTCTCTTGGATGAACCCCTAATTATTATTTTTGACCAGTTAGAAGGTCTGGGTCAAAAACACAATGAACGACTGTTACAAAGTTTTGGAGAAGCTGTTAAAGAAATCTTTACCCATGTTCCCAATAGTTTAATTATCTTAAATCTGTTTCCCGACCGCTGGTCACAATTTCAGCAGGTTTTTGATGGTTCAATTATTGACCGAATTTCTCAATGTCAAATTATCCTCAATAAGCCATCTAATGAACAACTAAAGCAATTACTCAATTTGAAAGGACAGGTGGCTGATGTCACTATTGATGAATTATTTGAACCCCAGGAAATTGCTGATATTTTAACTGCGCCTTCTATTCGTTCAGTTGTTAATGCTGCGGCTGACTACTACCGCTATAAAATTGATGGTATTTGTTTACCTCAGCGACCTGATAAATCGGGTAATTCTGGGGTGATAGGAATGATGGAAAAGCAAATTCATCAATTGACAGAAGAGGTGGCGGAACTGAAAATAATTGTCAGTAAATTAGTTGATACTTTTAATTTAGCCGACGGGGAAAATATTGTCAGGGTTTTTCCTAATGGTATGGCGGCTAGGTCGCCGATTAATTCTTCTCGGCGCAGTCAATTAGAAGATTATCTACGACAGCAAAGGGGTATCCTAGAAGAGAATTATGGTCAACCAGCAATTATTTCCGAAAGTGATGATTTCGGGAAGTTAAAGATGATTATTGAATCATTAAAGCTGGTTTTGTCTCCCCTGAATGTGGATATTTTGCGACTGGGGAAACGGGTACTTCCTGAACATTTGGTGATTAAGACAGCAACCCACCAATTTGCGATCGCTTTTCTGCACCAAAGCGGGACTCGCTTTTATCACAGGATGAGAAACTTAAACGAATTGGTCAGCCATCGTCCTGATATTCATTTTAATCTGTGTCGAGATGCGCGGGAAGATTTGATATCAGGAAAGTCTAGTAAGATAGAGTTGGAAAAGTTCTGTCAGGGGAACAATAGCCACTATCTTCTGTTTGACCGAGACCAACGCATCACCTTTGAGTTAATTTATCAGGCGATCGTTGATATCCAAAATCGCGATTTAGAGATAGATTTACCAGAAGCCTTAGATATTCTCCTGTTAGACTACCAGGACTATTGGCTATTCCAAAACCTCACCCAACTCACCCTAGATAGTTAGCAGCCAAATAGTTGACATTATGAATAGGTTGGATGATGCTTTCGTATCACCCAACCTATCGGGAATTTACGACACTGTAGACATCAACTTGGAAGAAGATGCAATTTCGGGTACTTTATTCCAAGTATGATCAGAGATTGTATCAGGGACTGGAACCGGATAACCCATACCTCGCCAAAATTCTTGAACCCTTGTTTGTTTAGCTTCCAGACGAGTTTTTAGCATTTCTGCTGCTTTGTCAGGTTCGCCACAACCACAGAAAAATAAATCAGCCGCAAAATAGCCATATTCGGGCCAAGTGTGAATGGCAATGTGGGACTCGGCTAGGGTAGCTGTGGCAGTTACACCGTGAGGACTAAACTGGTGAACACAGATATCTATAAGGGTGGCACTTCCAGCAGCGATCGCATCAAGAATGGCTTGACGGATACGGTCTGGGTCGTTTAAGATATCAGCGGGGCATTGCCACGCATCGACAACAATATGGGTTCCGAGTTGTTTCATTTTTGGTGATTTCACCCCCCTTTTCGTGGGTTGTAAATGTTTATGCTGGGCTAAAATCAGCAGTCGCTACTTCAGTTTAAGTCCGGGGAAAATAACCGAGTTTTATAACTCTCCTCATGGGACTAATAGGGCCATCTTCCGGCGACGCTAGATTTTCCTACTCCAGCCTTTCCCATTGTAGCACTCTGTTATAATAATTGGTCACACTGAACATATAATTTTTCCGTTCAGTGGTATTGATGTACTTCTGGACTTGAGCCAATTTTGTCCCAAACTTCCCAGCCAACAGTCACCAGTCAACCCCAAACCGCCCCAAAACCGTTTCTCAAGTGGGCCGGAGGTAAGAGTCGTTTAATTCCTCAGTATACTACTTACTTTCCCGCCAATTACCAAACCTATTATGAGCCTTTTTTGGGGGGTGGTGCTATCTTTTTTTATCTACAACCAAACCCAGCATTTTTAAGTGATATTAATAGCGAACTAATTAATGCTTATAAATGTGTCCGTAATCATACAGAGGCGCTGATTAGCCGATTAGAACAGCATCAGCATAACCATAATCAAGGTTATTATTACCAGATGCGATCGCAAAAATTTGGCAATTCGCTTGACCAAGCCGCCCGCCTAATTTATCTCAATAAAACTTGTTTTAATGGCTTATATAGAGAAAATCGCCATGGTCAATTTAACGTACCTATGGGGAAATATAAAAACCCCAAAATTTGCCCGCGAGAATTATTGATAACCGCATCGAAAACTCTCCAGTCAGCAACTCTTAAAGTTCAATCATTTAAAGAAATTGTAAATGAGGCTAATTCTGCTGCTGATTTTGTCTATTTTGACCCTCCCTATCACCCCCTGAGTCCCACCAGTAACTTTACCAGCTACAGCCATCATAAATTTGGGGTTGATGAACAGGAAAAATTAGCAGAAATCTTTGGGATTTTGCACAAGAGAGGAGTCAAGGTGATGCTATCTAATTCTGATACTGAGTTAATCAGAGACTTATATAAAGACTTCAATATTCACCCTATCCAAGCGGGTAGGGCGATTAATTCAAATCCTCAAAATCGAGGAAAAATTACGGAACTTTTGATAACTTCTTATTAACAGATGATGGCTAGTTTAATAACAAACTAACACAGAAACAATCAGAAAGATAGCCACAGCGCTATGTAGGAGATAGTCGCGCTGGGGTTTGAGTGTAGCAGCAGGTTGAGTAAAATAAATCTTGGGTTGTTGCTTATCCTTGTTGATGGTATACATACTACTTGACCTGTGTGCGTGAGTTGCTTATCAGTAAATCTAAACAAAATCTAAAGTTTTGTCAAACAATATTGACAAAAGATTACTTATATGTTGTATAAGCAAAGCGATCGCCTCGGAAAAATCGCACTCTCGGTGGCTTTCAGGTGGGAGGGGTTGAGATAGCAGCAATGCCCAGGCTGGAAAATTCTGATAAAGTAGGAAGGGGAGTGCGAGACGTTCAGGCACGAAATAGGGGTGAAATACCTGAAATAACCGCCTGGTGGGGACTCCATCCCCTCGGTTGGATATAAGAAGCTCGTTTCTGACAATCCCCACAACTGTTTATATGTCCCAACGATTAGTATTATACGATACCTAATCAAGGCAGGGAACCCAAGGTCAACATTCTCTGTAACAAGTCGTAATAATTCCTAACACAATGGAAGCTACGAAACAGAGATGAGGGTAACGGCGATAGCCACCCCCAGTTTCAGGAATCACACCCCGTCAGATTGAAGCGGGGAACGGAAGGCGTGAGGGAAAACCTATTCCCAAATCTGACCACTGCCAACCATCTAAGATTAGGCGTGAGCCGAATGTCTGACTTGAACCATCGTAATTACTTAGCAGCGAAATGGGTTGAAACGCTGCGCTCAAAAGAGTAAGGGGAAAAAGTAGGGGGCTTCCCTTACCACCTACACAGACCTTTAAAAAGTACCCCGGTGGAAAGGACAAATCTAAAGATGGAATGCCCATATAAACGGAACGTTTTAACCCCTCATAGGCTCTGATTATCTGGTCGAGATAATCAGTAGTGAAAAGTGTAAGCGGATGCCTTCGAGGGGGTGAGATGTGACCAGAAGCCAACGCCCAACTGTAATGGAAGGGATATGCTAACGGGTCACGGTTTGAATGTAAGAAATAGAGCCCAGTAGGAGTACAAATGGCGATAGCGAGTTCAAAGAAAGGATTTGGGAAACCAAAACCAATCAAGACTACGAACAACGCATGGAAGGCAGTCCCGTGGGCGAAAGTTCAGCGGAAAGTTTTTAAGCTCCAAAAAAGTATATTTCAAGCAGCTAAATCGGGACAGGATGCAAAGGTTAGAAGATTGCAACGTCTATTGGTGAAGTCATATTATGCCCGGCTCCTAGCAGTACGGCGAGTGACCCAAGATAATCAAGGCAAGAAAACGGCTGGAGTTGATGGAGTAAGAGCAATCTCTCCAAGGCAAAGGTTTGAGCTTGTGGAGAACATTAAGGGAAACCTCAAAGCCAAACCACTGCGACGGGTGTGGATTCCAAAACCTGGCAGGGATGAAAAACGCCCTCTGGGAATACCCACAATCCAAGACAGAGCGAGGCAAGCCTTGGTCAAGTCGGCACTTGAGCCCGAATGGGAATCAAGATTTGAAGGCACAAGCTATGGGTTCAGACCCGGACGGTCAGCCCAAGATGCAATTGGTAGAATTTATTCTGCCATAAAACAGGAACAATACTTTGTCCTAGATGCTGATATAGCAAAATGCTTTGACCGAATAAACCATGATTACCTACTGTCCAAAATTCATTGTCCAAGTAGTCTGAAAAGAGACCTGAAACAGTGGTTAAAAGCAGGCGTTCTGGATAACGGTGTATATGAGGATACAGAAACAGGGACACCACAAGGAGGGGTAATAAGCCCATTACTAGCCAACATCGCACTGTTGGGTATGGAAAGGCTAGTTAAAGAAATGTATCCAAATAAAGGAACAACCACTCAGGTAAACCTTATAAGATATGCCGATGATTTTGTGGTCATTTCAAGAGACTTAGGAATCATTGAACAGTGCAAGACTGCAATTTCTGAATGGCTAAAACCTGTAGGATTAGAGATTAAACCTGAAAAGACCCGAATAGGCCACACACTCAAGCCTATTGAGTACAACGGCAAGATTGAGGAACCTGGGTTCGATTTTCTAGGATTCAATATCAGGCAATATCCCGTAGGAAAATATAAATCTGGGAAAACAGGTGGGGTAGCAAGCCGGTTAATCGGTCACAAAACCCACATCAAACCCAGTAATAAAGCAGTTAAAGCTCACACAGAAGTGATTAAAGGTGCAATAAAACAACTCCAAACAGCACCTCAATCAGCCTTGATTAGTAAGCTAAACCCGATAATACGGGGATGGTCAAACTACTATTCAGGGGTAGTCTCGATGGAAACCTTCAATAAGCTAGATGATGTAATCTGGCAAATGTTGCGGGCATGGACAGTTTCAAGATGCGGAAAGGCAAGTTACAAAAAGCTGAGTAATTACTTCAGACCAGGAAAGGTCAAACTCAGTAATGGGAGAGAAAGGCAAGAAGCTTGGATGTTCCAAACCAAAGATGGGATACATCTATACAAACACAAATGGACACCAATTGTCAGACATACCCTAGTGCGCCCGGACGCAACACCATACGACGGAAATTGGACTTACTGGGCAACCAGAAAAGGACAAACAATTGATACGCCAAAGAGAGTAGCCAAACTACTCAAGAAACAGAAAGGCAGGTGCGCCTGGTGTGGACAATATTTTACCCCATCAGACTTATTGGAGGTAGACCATATCGTGCCCCGAAGCCAAGGTGGCAAGAATGAACACAAGAACCTCCAATTGCTACACCGCCACTGTCACGATGATAAAACCGCTCTGGATGAAGAGAGGTTGCTGTACTCGTAACAGAGAGACTATCAAACTAGGAGCCGTATGAAGGGAAACTTTCATGTACGGTTCTGAATGGGAGGGGATGGGGGTGACTCCATTCTCGACCCCTAATTATCCCCTTGAAGCGCGAAAAGTAAATTATGCTACAAACCGCAGCCCAGAACCCAGGTGCAGTTCACAGCGAGTCAAAATTCGATGTAGAACTCCGTAAAGTATTCAAAGTATTCAACGGCGAAACCGCAGTTAGGGCGGTAGACCTAGAGATAAAGCGGGGAGAATTTTTTAGCATTCTCGGACCGTCTGGCTGTGGTAAAACTACCACACTGCGGTTAATTGCTGGATTTGAAACCCCCTCAGCCGGGGAGATCCTAATTAGGGGTCAGTCAATGAACCAAACCCCAGCCTATCAGCGCCCGGTGAATACAGTTTTCCAGAGTTATGCCCTATTCAATCACATGAATGTCTGGGATAACATCGCCTTTGGGTTGAGATTAAAACGCCTGGGGAAATCGGAAATTGAAGCCAAAGTCCTAGAAGCCCTACAATTGGTAAAGATGGAATCGTTTGCTAACCGTTATCCGAACCAAATGTCAGGGGGACAACAACAGCGGGTAGCCTTAGCGCGGGCTTTAGTAAATCGTCCAGCGGTGCTACTATTAGACGAACCCCTGGGAGCGTTAGATCTGAAATTGCGTAAACAAATGCAGATGGAGTTATCAAATTTGCATCGCAATTTGGGGTTAACCTTTGTGATGGTAACTCACGACCAGGAAGAAGCGATGAGTTTATCCGATCGCATAGCGGTAATGCACGAGGGTCGCATTGAACAAATTGGCAGCCCCAACCAAATTTACCAATATCCCCAGACCCCCTTTGTGGCTGACTTTATTGGAGACACTAACCTATTTAAGGGACAAGTTGAACAAGCCAATAAGGAGGCTATACAAGTATTAACGGACACAGGGTTACAGATTAT
This sequence comes from Arthrospira sp. PCC 8006, assembly GCF_046480465.1. NCBI lineage: Bacteria > Bacillati > Cyanobacteriota > Cyanophyceae > Oscillatoriales > Microcoleaceae > Arthrospira > Arthrospira sp. PCC 8006. Next base: position 55,448 of record NZ_PKGG01000003.1, on the reverse strand, counting down.
CGTAGCCATGAACAAGCGATCGCCTCATCAACTACGAGGGGGGGCGAAGGCTGTAGTTAGTATCAGACCGGAAAACATCACCCTACACTCTGAACCCCCAGAGACTCCCGGAAATAGTTTCGCCGGAAAATTAGTCGATCAGATGTATTTAGGTACTCATCTACAGTACATTGTGAAACTGACTACAGGGGAAACCCTAATGGTGCGACAGTCTCAGAGTTTAGGAGAAAACCTAGATTATGATAGGGATATTTATGTGTGTTGGAAACCCACAGATTGTTTAGCCCTACCGGAACCTCAACACCGCTAAAATATTTGTTGTAAAATTATGGTTTTGATGGCAACGGTAAAAAAAAGTGCCCCCAAGGAAATTACACCCGTTTGGGTTTCATAAACGGATGCAGACCCGGCGCGGGTTTCTGCAATCGACTATGGCGGCGGCGATCGCCTCTTCTGCGTCAGGCTGTGGGTGGACTTTAGGCGAAATCAAAACCACCCCCAGCACCCGCTTCTCATCAGATACCCTGTATATATATACTTGGGCTGGATACACCGATCGCGATCTGCTAGAACGCTTTACCCAGGAAACCGGGCTGAGAGTAGTGGCAGATGTATTCGATTCTAATGAGGCTATGTTAGCCCGTATACAGGCGGGAGGAGCTGGAGCATATAGTATCATCTACCCCTCGGAATACATGGTACAGAAGATGGTAGCACTAGGGCTATTAGCTGAATTAGACCATACCTTAATCGTGGGGTTAGAAGATCTATTTCCCAAATTCCAAAATCCCGATTATGACCCCAACTCCACTTATAGCGTCCCTCTGAGTTGGGGAACTACAGGTTTAATTTACAACAGCAGACTATTATCAAGCTCTCCCGAAGACTGGGAAGATTTATGGACCTATCAAGACCAACTCAACCGGAGGCTAACCCTACTTAATGATGTACGGGAAGTGATGGGAGCCAGTTTGCGGCGTTTAGGCTACTCCTACAACAGCACCAATCCTAGGGAGATTAATCAAGCCTATCAGGAATTGGTCAAGCTGCGAGGGGCGATCGCATCTTTTACCACCGATGCTTGGCGACCTCAGATGATTGTAGGAGACTTACTCCTGGCGATGTGCTATTCTTCCGATGCGGCCGAAGTTATGCCCGAAAACGAAGATTTAGAATACATCACCCCCGTTAGTGGTTCTTCCCTGTGGATTGATACCCTGGTAATTCCCAAAAGCGCACCCAACCCAGAAGGTGCTTATCAGTGGATTAATTTTATGCTGCGACCAGACATCGCCACCCAAATTGTCGAACGCCTCAGCTTTGCTACCCCCTCCCTCGTCGCCTATCGCCAACTTCCCCAAGAACTCCGGGAAGACCCAGCCCTATTTCCCCCAGAAAGCGTCATTGCTAACAGCGAAACTGTTTCGCCCCTACCACCAGAGATAACCGCCCTTTTTGATCGGTATTGGACTAGACTCACCAGTGGTTAATGTGAACATCGGGTGCTTTTACAGATTAAACCTTAAAAAAATGCTCAAACTCTATTATGGCTGTATCTACCCCCCCCAAGACCCCTTATGAACCTCCCACCACACCTGCTAAAAATGGCTTCTCTGAGATTTGGTCTAAGTTAGCTGGACCCCTAATTATGCTCGGACCGGCTGGGGTGTGGTTGCTACTATTGCTGGTGTTTCCCACTCTGGTGATTTTTCAACTCAGCTTAGTGGAGAATATTCGCCCTGGGGACGTGGTAATTCCTGATGGTCTGGGTAACTACCTGCGGGTATTTGAAACGATAAATTTGCGAGTAATCGCCAGATCCGTTAATTTTGCGATCGGAACCACAGTTTTTTGTTTGCTGTTAGGGTTTCCCGTCGCTTATTGGATAGCCATTATGGCTCCCCCCAAGTCGCGGAACCTTCTACTATTAGGGTTTGTTCTGCCTCTATGGACATCTTCCTTGCTGCGCTCCTATGCCTGGATTACCATTTTACGACCCACAGGAGTGCTAAACTCATTTCTAGGGTTATTGGGATTACCTACCTTAGCACTACTTAATAGTAGTCCAGCCGTTTTAATTGGCATGACCTATAGCTATTTACCCTATATGGTAACCGTGCTGTATGCCTCCCTTGAAAAACTAGATCGCCGTCTGTTGGAGGCTTCCGCTGATTTAGGAGCTGTGCCCCCCGAAACCTTCTGGAAAATTACAGTTCCCCAAGCTAAAACCGGAATTATCGCCGGCTCACTATTAGTATTTATTAGTTCCCTAGGAGATTTTGTCGATCCAGAACTGTTAGGCGGCGCTTCTAGTATGACCGTATCTCGGCTGATTTACAATCAGTTTTTAGGCGCAACTCAAAACTGGGGTTTTGGTTCAGCCCTAAGTATGGTGCTAATTTTTGGGGTGAGTATAGCGATCGCTCTTTTAATCCGCTACGGTGATGGCAGACCCTCAAAATAAACAGGCGGCGGACTCAGGCGGTTGTATAAAGTTCGACCCTTAGTTGGGGCTCACTCTAGCACCCGTCCTTACCAAACTTAAAATTCCATGCAGGATATTAACAATCACAATCATCAGTCAGACATTCCTCAAGAAATGCAAAAGCCTAAAATTAGATTTCGGGTATCTTGGCAGATCATATTTGTTGGCCTGATGTTCCTGTATATGTATCTGCCTATCTTGGTTCTCACCTTTTATAGCTTTAATGAATCCCGCTATAGTGCAGGATGGCAGGGATTTACCCTACAGTGGTATGTCAAACTTTTTCAGGATACCCGCATCCTTAGCGCTCTCAAAAATAGCCTTACCGTTGGCTTGAGTGCCGTAGCCATATCATCCGTCATTGGAACCCTGATGGCTGTGGGATTATCCAGGTTTCGCTTTCCCGGAAAAGGTATTTATCTGGGCATATCTTACTTGCCTTTAATTGTCCCCGACATTGCGATCGCCGTTTCCACCCTAGTATTTTTGGCAGCCTTAGCCATTCCCCTGAGTTTATCAACTATCATAGGCGCTCATGTAGTCTTCTGTCTCGCCTATGTCGCCCTGGTGGTATCCACTCGCCTGGCTGACCTAGACCCCCACTTAGAAGAAGCTGCACTAGACCTAGGGGCAACACCAGATCAAGCCTTTATCAAAGTCTTGCTACCCCAACTCATGCCCGGTATCATTTCTGGCTGTTTACTGGCTTTTGTCCTGAGTATGGATGATTTTTTGATTGCCAGTTTCACCGCCGGAAGTGGCGCAACTACTCTGCCAATGGAAATTTTTAGCCGCATTAGAACCGGAGTTAAACCCGATATTAACGCCCTCAGCGTCATTTTGATTATAGGTTCGGGGTTGTTAGCATTTGCGGGAGAGTTTCTCAGAAATCAAAATCAGAAGAACTGAAAAATTGTCTTGGTTCCCCTATACGGGGTAAACTGTTTGTCTTGCTGTTCGCCATGAACGTGGCAATTTAACCTGTGTGGATAACATCATCAAAAGATACGGTTCTAACTCCGACTGCTGTTGCCTTGGGGAACTTCGATGGATTTCATCGAGGACATCAACAGGTAGTCCGACCCATTCTCAACCCCAATGAGGTCGCGGTAGATTCCCAGAAGGTAGGGTTTATAAAGACGGATGAGAAAACGCCCCCAGTAGCTATTTCTGGCTATGGAACAGTGGTGACTTTTAATCCTCACCCCCAGGAATTTTTTACGGGTCAAACTAAAAAACTGTTAACTCCCTTACCCGAAAAAATTGACATTCTACGGAGGTTTGGGGTTCAGCAGTTGGTGCTTTTGCCTTTTGACAAAGATTTGGCTAGTCTCACCCCAGCTCAGTTCGTTGAGCAGATTTTGGTGGAGTATTTACAAGCTACTCGCGTGAGTGTCGGTTTTGATTTTCGCTTCGGTCGCCATCGCATGGGTAGTACCGAGGATTTAAAGGCGATCGCCTCTCAGTATGGTATTGATGTCGAAATAGTTTCTCGCTTTAAGAGTGCTTATGGCGATCGCATCAGTAGTTCCATCATCCGAGAATCCCTCACAGAAGGTCATCTTAACCGTGCTAATCAACTATTAGGACGTGCTTATACCCTCGTCGGTCAAGTTGTACAGGGTCAACAATTAGGCCGGACTCTGGGATTTCCTACAGCTAATTTACAACTGCCACCAGACAAGTTTTTACCCCAATACGGTGTTTATGCAGTCCTGGTTACGGGATTTGCTTTCGGGGAACAAACAACTATTGCCCCTCAGTTAGGAGTGATGAATATTGGTTGTCGTCCTACTGTAGCTGGAGACAATCCTACCGTTGAGGTTCATCTATTAGATTGGCATGGGGATTTATATGGTCAGAGTTTGACTGTCAGTTTAGAGGGGTTTTTGCGACCAGAACAAAAATTTGCATCCCTTGAACAACTCAAGGCCCAAATTCAAAGGGATTGTACCCACGCGCGAACCTATCTCCAGGCTAGGAAAAATCTACCCCTACTGGATTAATCTAGTTGCCTGACTAATGTTGATTTTTAACTATTCTATTTTATCGGGCTATAGTTCTCGTCGGGAATAAAGTTTCAATCCACACCTGCGCCCCAGAACATAGCTTTTGGAAAGGTTGATATAGTAGGCGGCAGGGTCCATCAATTATTATTTCCGAAGAATACAAGGTTTTATTGCCTTTGTTCAAAATAATTGGTGGGTTTAGCAATTTTTGGATGTCGCCTATCTTTCCTTGGGTTTCCCTGAGTATGCGGTTGTTGTTACCAATGACTTTCTTGTTGATGTGAATATACGTGGGCTTATTCTTAGGACGGCTACATTCCCAGGTAGGCTTCGGACCCCGCCCCCCAGGTGTGATTTCAGGCATTTCGCCAGTTAGGGGAATCACCCACATCCTGCCAATTCGGTAAGCTCCGGGAATTCTACCACTATACAAAAGCTGCCTAACTCTGGTGGTGCTTACACCCATCATTTTTGCGGCTTGAGAAGTACCTATGAACATCATCGGCAAAAACTATTACGATAGTATAAGAGAAATTATAGCAGATGATCTCTGGTTGGTCGAAACTGCTGTCTGGTGAGGTCTGGGAATTCTTGGTGGGCAAGAATTGGCGGGCTCAAGAGCGATCGCCCTTCAGTCAAACATTGGCATCTTCCGCTTTCGGGCTCTATGGCCAATAATTAGTGATCACCCAAGACAATCAATATTTAGATGGGCAGGGGGGCGGCGGAGTCCAGTTGTGGCAGAAGTTGAGAATAATTACACCTGATAAATCTCCCCTAATTGTAGTTGACAGATGGGGAAAAATAGCTCTCCGAACTCGATCACAACTCAGTGAATGAGGATGTGAAAGCGATCGCTTCCCTGGCGCGAGCAGCCATCAGAAATCGTGGCGGAAAGCGGCTCTGAGTAGATGGTGTTAGAAAATATCTGTACAGATAGTCTGCGGGTAGCTGTGCAACGGTCAAAATGCTGTATCCTCTCACTCAGAGGGTTGAATCACCGGAGAATTGAATGAGAGAACGTATTGAACGATTAAAGCAAAATTTAGGTCGGACTATAGTTGGTAAAGAAGAGTCAATTCGCCTAACCTTGGTGGCGCTGCTGGCGGGGGGTCATGTGCTTTTGGAAGATGTACCGGGAGTAGGTAAAACTTTACTGGCTAAATCCTTGGCTCGTTCTATTGATGGGGTTTTCCAGAGGATTCAATGTACACCGGATTTATTACCAACCGATATTACTGGTACTAATATTTGGAATCCTAGCAGTGGTGAGTTTGAATTTTTGCCGGGGCCAGTATTTGCTAATATTTTGCTTACCGATGAAATTAACCGAGCTACACCCCGCACTCAGTCGGCTTTGTTGGAGGTCATGGAGGAAAGACAGGTGACCATTGATCGGGTATCGCGCATGGTTCCCATGCCTTTTTTTGTGATTGCGACTCAGAACCCCATTGAGTATCAGGGAACTTTTCCTCTCCCAGAAGCGCAAATGGATCGGTTTATGTTGTCTTTAACTTTGGGATATCCCAGTGAACTCGAAGAGTTGCAAATGTTGCGACGCTTGAGTGAGGGAGTACAGGTTGATGAACTTAAACCCTGTCTCAGTTTACAGGATATTCTGACTCTGCAAAAAGAATGTCAGCGAGTCCAGTTGGATGGGTCTTTACAGCAGTATATTCTTAATTTGGTTCGCGCTACACGGGAGCATGAGGATATTATGTTGGGCGTGAGTCCTAGGGGGGCGATCGCTCTTCATCGTACTACCCAGGCGATCGCTTTTTTGTCGGGACGAGATTACGCAGTTCCTGATGATATTAAATTATTGGCTCCCCATGTCCTTTCACATCGCTTGATTACTGCTGGTGGTCGCCGTTCTAAGACCGTTATTGAAGCCTTACTGCAATCTGTACCTATTCCATCCTAGGCTGGTACTACTATTAATTAATCCCCGGCTCAACATATATTAGGACGGAGCAAAATATACCCCTCTGCCTTCTATGGCTTTGAGGGGTTTTGCTGTGCTGCTCTGATGCTAACGATAGGTATGCGATCGCATTTTAATCACTGAGAAAACCTAGTTTCTCATCATCATACAAGTATGAAGGCGAGACAATATGCTACTTTCACCATTGCATCAACTTAGCTAATCTTCCGAGCCTACCTGTTTCAGATAAATGTGCTTACGTCCCAGAATAATCTCAAATTCATCTCCCGGTTGCAGATCCATTTGCTTCGTATAGGCTGACCCAATCAACAGGTTGTTATTAGATTGAACCGTAATTCTATAACTTGCAGAACGTCCCCCACGTCCATTACCTTCTGATTTACCATCTAGTTCGATTCCTTCAGCGTCTATTAAGGCGTTAAGGAATTTCATCATATTAACTCGCTCTATACCGCCTTTTGTTAAGGTATAGTATCCGCATTCTCTGGCTTTCTCTTCTTTGTTCATGTGGCCGAGATTTCGGACTTTTTCTAAAAGTGCTTGACCAGTTAGCGGTTGTGCTTGAGTGTCGGAATTGTTCTTCTTAGCCATGATGTCTTCCCTTGCATATTCGAGATGATGTCATCACCCCAGTTATGGTTATCTCTCGGACAACCATAACTGTTCACGATGACCTGGTACCTGGATACTATCTTACACTAAGAGCGCAGAATTATTCATCTCCATCATTAACATTTTTAACGGATGTAATCATCCTATAGCTGATTATTCTGTAAAGGCTTACCTGTTTGTGGTTTCCCTAATCTATTACTGTCGGTAGTTGAGGTCAAACTCAGTTAGAATCTAGGAAGGATGGATCAAATGATGTTAATCAATGATGTATCCGTAAATTCAACTAGATAGATACGGATGAGTAATCTGGGTTAAGGTGGGTAGCAACGGCTGAAACTAGAGACCAAATAACTACAAAAATTACTGTTAATTTGAAAGGGATTAATGAAGTTAACTACTCGCGGACATTATAGTGTTAAAGCATTGTTAGATTTAGCCATGCTGGGCAGCAGTGGTCCTGTATCGGTACGAGCGATCGCCTCTCGGCAAAATATTCCAGCTCCCTATTTAGAAAAGTTACTAATTGAGATGCGGCGCAGGGGGTTAGTAATTTCCGTAAGAGGCTCTCAGGGGGGATATAAGTTGGCATATCCACCTGCTCAAATTTCTCTGGGGCAAATTCTGGAAGCCGTTGGTGAGACCATAGAACCTTTATCTAACCATCAACCTGATGCTGAACAAATAGAGGATTGGGTAACATTTACTCTCTGGAATCGTCTCCATGAAAAATTAAAGGAGGCTCTGTATAGCATCTCCCTAGAAGACCTTTATTATGATGCCCTCAGTTGGCAGGCGGCTCAGGGAGAGTCCGCTAGTTTTGTGGTTTAATTATATGCTGGCGGTTAAGGATTACATGGCAGTTAAGAAATGAGCGATTTCCAGACAATAGTAATTTTGGCAATAGCGGCGGGCTTGGATTATGCTATCGGTGATCCGTGGAATTGGCTGCATCCAGTTCAAGTTATGGGTTGGGTGATTACCAAATTGACTCAACCAGTTCTGAGATATTTCAAGAGTCCTTTATCTCAAAAGCTGGCGGGAATTTTGGTGGGGTTGATTTTGGTGATTGGTAGTGGATTGGTCAGTTGGCTGATGGTGGCAGCAGTTAAAGTCTGGTCAGAGCAATTACCCTTTCATGGTATTATCTTTGTAGGCTTACAAAGTATTCTTTTAGCTAGTTGCTTTGCTGCTCGGAGTTTGCGAGCGGCCGCTGAGGATGTACAAGAGCCTCTGCAACGGGGGGATTTGCCAACAAGCCGCCAGCGATTAAGTCAGTATGTGGGTCGAGATACGGAACATTTATCGAAACCTGAAATTGAGCGGGCTATTGTGGAAACTATTACCGAAAATGCGATCGATGGTATGATGGCTCCCCTATTCTATGGGATTATTGGTTTGCTGATACCAGCAGTGGGAAGTGTTCCTCTGGCTTGGGCTTATAAAGCTGCCAGCACTCTGGATTCAATGATTGGTTATCGTGAAGCACCTTATACTCATATAGGATGGTTTAGTGCTAAATTAGAGGATGTTCTGACTTGGCTTCCTTGCCGTCTCAGTGTAATTACGGTTGCTATATTGTCGGGTCAACCTAGACGGGTTTGGCAGATATGTCGCCGAGATGCTATTAATGATCCTAGCCCTAATGCGGGTTGGAGTGAATGCGCCTATGCGGTGGCTTTGGGGGTACAATTGGGGGGAGTGAATCAATACCGAGGAAAAGTTAAACATAAACCTACTTTAGGAGATCCTATTGACCCGATTACGTCAGAAACTATTGAGGGGGCGCTGGCTATCACCCGCAACTCAATTTTTCTATGGTTAGTCGCGACTTTTATTATATTTATAATTAGGGCAATATTTTGGCAATAAAAATAAGGCGTTATTTAGCCAATAATGTCGGCAGTAAATATAGATATTTGGCAGATATCTAAACCAGTAATTTTGTGAAGCAATCAACTTGAATCATGAGTAAAATTGTCGAAATCCTATCGGCTGAAGAAATGCGGCGAACTTTGAACCGTTTAGCATCCCAAATTGTGGAAAGTGGGGGAGATTTATCTAACCTGGTATTATTGGGAATATATACGCGGGGGGTTCCGCTGTCGGAAAGGTTAGGGAACCAAATTAACTTGCTGGAACAGTTGACGGTTCCTCGTGGCGCTTTGGATATTACTTTCTATCGGGATGATTTAGATAAGGTGGGGATGCGAACTCCGGCACAAACTAAAATTCCTTTTGACTTGGCAGGTAAAAAAGTGGTTTTGGTGGATGATGTGATTTATAGTGGACGTACTATTAGGGCGGCTTTGAATGCGGTAATTGAATATGGAAGACCGGAGACTATCCAATTGGCGGTTTTAGTCGATCGCGGTCATAGACAACTACCCATTCAAGCGGATTTTATTGGCAAAGAACTCCCGACGGCTAGAGATGAAGAGGTGCGAGTATATCTGGAGGAGGTAGATGGATACGATCGCATAGAATTAAAGTCCGAATAATCAGAATAAGTTAAAGGTATCCATAGAAATTGGGAACTGTGAAAAATGGAATTTTCCACGGAAAGCCGCAAGGCTGATCATCTGCGAATTTGTTTAGAGTCTGATGTACAATTTCGCCAAAAAACCAATGGTTTCGATCGCTATCGGTTTACCCATTGCTGTCTACCGGAAATTAATCTTGGGGAGGTAGAGGTCTCTACAGAGTTTCTGGGTAAGTCCCTGGGTGCGCCGTTGTTAATTTCCTCGATGACTGGTGGCACAGAACAGGCTAAACTAATTAACACCCGCCTAGCTAGGGCGGCTGCCAGACATCAAATTGCTATGGGGGTGGGTTCCCAAAGGGTGGCGGTGGAAAAGCCAGAATTAGCCCCTACTTTCGCAGTGCGATCGCTCGCTCCTGATATTGTGCTATTTGCTAATTTGGGCGCAGTTCAACTAAACTATAGCTATGGCTTAGAGCAATGTCAGCGGGTAATTGATATTCTGGAAGCCGATGCCCTAATTTTGCATCTCAATCCTCTCCAGGAGTGCATTCAAACGGAAGGCGATACTAATTTCCGAGGACTACTTGACAAAATTGCCGATTTATGCTATAAGCTGCCAGTTCCGGTGATTGCCAAAGAAGTCGGTAACGGCATATCGGCTGCTATGGCTAAAAAGCTGATAGATGCGGGAGTAGCTGCCATTGATGTGGCTGGTGCGGGCGGTACGTCTTGGGCGAGAATAGAAGGACAGAGGGCTACAGATCCTCGTCAGCGACGCTTGGGGGAAACTTTCGCTGATTGGGGTTTACCGACGGCTGAGTGTATCACTGAGGTTAGGGCAGATTCTCCTGATATTCCTTTGATTGCTTCTGGGGGACTCCGCAATGGTTTAGATGTGGCTTATGCGATCGCTTTAGGTGCTGATTTAGCCGGTTTAGCGTGGCCTTTTTTACAGGCGGCGGCTGAGTCAGAGGCTGCTGTTGATAGCTTGGTAGAGATTCTGATAGCCGAAATATCCACGGTGCTATTTTGCACGGGAAGTAGAACCATGAAGGATCTTCAGCGACCACAAGTTTTGAGAGCCATATATTGACCACAGAAACACTCGCCGCCTACTAGGTAGGGGAGGGTTTGGGTAATAGGGGTTTGTTGGTAAACCGGGGGCAAAAAAACAGGACAGTAGGGCATAGCCCCCTGTCCCATCTATGAGTTATTGGGGAGTGAATTTAGCCAAAGGCCAGAAAGGGAACTGTTGATTAGCCTGGAGGTTAACGCCTTGAATGTTGTTTTGGGCGAAAACATGGATTTTGTCTTGCCATAGGGGAATAAAAGGCACATCCTCAGCCAGAATTTGTTGAATTTCCTGAAAGATAGCTTGGCGAGTCGCAGGGTTAGCCTCAGTGCGCTGTTGGCGAATTAACTGATTCATGCGATCGCTATAGTAGAAAGACCCATGATATTGACTAGCACCTTCGATGCATCCAGTTTGGGGGGAACCATTAGCACAATCAAGAAAGGGGTGTATATAGTTATCAGGGTCCAAGAAATCGGCATACCAATCCAGAATAAAAGTCGGATAAATTCCCTTATCCAAATTTTGAAAAGCCGTAGTTGTGTCTACACTTTGAGGTTGTAACTGTAAAATACCCCCCAAATTATTATCAGATAAAGCCTTGAGAGTAGCCGCCAACTCTTGACGTTTCTGGGAGTTCGCGCCATACCAAAGTTCAACCACAGCGGGGTTTTCGGGAGTAAATCCCGCCTCTGTTAACAGTTGTTTAGCCTTCTCAAAATTAGCATCTCCGTAGGCTTCCTTAAATACGGGAAGGTGACTTTCAAAAGTAGTAGGAATGAGACTATAAAGAGGTTCGGCTTGTCCTCGGAGAACCCTTTCATTAATTAAATTTCTATCGACTAAAGAGGCGATCGCCTGTCGAACTTCCACCCGATCTAAGGGTTCGCTGTTCACATTTAATACTATGTAATTAATAGTATTTCCATCAGCACTAATTGCTTGCCATCTTCCCTGTTCTGCACCTTCTAATAAATTGGCAATTTGGTCAGGCTCAAGGGATATATAAGCGACATCGACAGCATTAGTGCGGAAAGCATTAAACAAATTAGCAGGACTAGAAAAACGTTGTAAATCCACACCTTGATTAGCTGGTTTATCCCCCCAATATTGGTCAAAAGGATGGAGGCGAATCAGATCAACAGCATATTCTGTTAAAACATAAGGTCCGGTTCCGACAAAAGAATTAGGCTTAAATTTACCCGCCCCAATTTCATAAGCACTAGGGGAAACCGCACAAGCTCCCGAAAATGCTAATAGGGAGGGGAAAGCGGCAAAGGGACGCTTGAGTTTAATAGTTAATTCATATTCGCCGGTGGTGGTAATCTCCTCAACAATATCGGAGAGTAAAGAGGAAGGGGGTCCGCCGTTTTCAATAAATCGGCGCAGGGAAAAAGCCATCGCCTCAGCATTAAAAGGCGTGTCATCATGGAAAAGCACCCCCTGGCGTAGGGGGATAGTATAGGTTAGCCTATCGTCGCTAATGGTAGGAAAATCGGTAGCTAGTTGAGGCTTGAGTTGGGTAGTTCCCACTTCATAGGCGTAGAGGCGATCGCCTAAATTATACAGAAGATTGCCAGAAATCACCTCATAAGCATCGGCTGGATCGATAGTGCGGAGAGTTTGGGTAGTACCAATAATAATCCGTTCGTCGCCGTTGCTAGACCCTGGGGTAGTAGTGGTTTGATTATTGGGTTGAGCGCAACTGATAATGAGGAAGCTAACCAAGCCAAACAGTCCTAAAAATTGCCATAGGACTCGGAACCGCCGCCGACTACCCCTAACCAAGTTAGATAACAGCATCTGGTATTTTGTGTGCATCTGATGAATGTTTTAATTTAAGGCGCGCCGTGCTAGTTTAGCATAGGTTTTTACTGTCTGATATGGCATTTCTAAATCAGTAGCGATCGCCACTAGAGATTCTCCCAACTCCCGACGCGCCAGAATAGTCGCCCAGGTTTCGGCTATGTCGGTGGCGCGGTTTCCCCCGGTGCGCTGTCTTTGGGAACGGAAAATGTCGGTTAATTCCAGAATGCGATCGGCTAGTATTTGTTGAATAGTAGACACATTCTGGATATCGTCTACTAACCAGCCTAAGCGGGTTTGTCCTAAGCCAAAGGGGGTTTTATGTCCCGTTCCACAGTAGGGGGCGAGTTGTCCTAGGGCGTAAAATAGCTGTTGCTGCTGTTGGATATTTCCAGAAAACTGGGTTTTGCTTTTCTGGGATCTGGCTAATTCAATGGCTCCGGTGAACCCGGTTACCATTCCCCGTTTTCCGGCGGCGACTTTGACGGACTGTAGATAATGACGTTGGAGGATGACAAACTCATCGACCCATTCTAAAAATAGGTCGCGATCGCATTTAATCTCCGAAAAATCATGCCATCGCCGCAGGTAGCTATGAAATAGGTTAACTGGAATTGGTAGGGGGAGATGATGTCCTTTGTGACGAAAACTGGTGGGAGAGAGAAAACTTAATTTCAGGTTAGAGGTTTTGGGAGACTGCTGTTCCCACAGTTGCTGATAGGTCTTGGCTTCCAGGAAGACTTTACAGGAATTGATGGTTAGGGGGGCGTTTCTGAGTTCAATGCGGGGGGGTAGGTTTTGGGTCCATTTCCCTAGCCACTGAACTACTGGACGAGATAACCCGGTGACATACCAACGGTAGAGGCGATCGCCTTGTAGTTGCAGATTTTTTCCAGAACTGATTAGGGAACCGGACAACCCTGAAATGGTAAAGGGTTTTTCCGATTGTCCATCATGGAGATATTGGGAAAGTTCTGGGTTAGTGTTACGCACTTGGTCGAGAAACCAGGCGTGTAGACCAATGGTATATTGAGGGTAAAGGATATGATTGTCGGTGGGTGTGAGTTCAAAKTCTAAACCTACCAATTCGMCTTGGGTAGACCAATGGGAATTTACCGAGGGATGCTCACGGTTACGTTTATTGKGGTAAGCCATAACAGTTGATGGTTTTTGAGTTCGGTTAACATAACCTTTTGTTGACAATGGTATGGGACAATACATAATGGCAGCAGTTTTTTTTGATGCCATTGCTGTGTATACTTTAGCCATAATGTATATCTCCCACCCCCAGACTACTACAGAAACGAGCGATCGCTCCCTACTCCAGCAACGAATCAGGATTGAATCTCTAGTTAATGCAAATCAGACCCCAGCCAATGAACCCGCCACGGGTTATGATATAATCGAGAGTCTAGCAACCCCCTACCAGCCGAAAACTCTGTCCCCTAAGTATTTTTATGATGATCAGGGTTCTCTATTGTTTGAAAAAATCTGCGAATTACCCGAATATTATCCGACCCGCACAGAAACGGCTATTTTAAGGGATTTTGCGTCGGAAATTGCCACTTTAACTGGTCCGACGGAATTGGTAGAGTTAGGGAGTGGTAGTTCTACTAAAACTCGGATTTTATTAGATGCTTACCAAAGTTTAGGCTATCCTCTGCGTTATCTTCCCATTGATATTAGTGGCGGTATTTTGGAAAATAGCGCCTATCAATTATTAGAAGATTATCCATCTTTACAAGTTCATGGAATTGTAGCCACCTATGAACAGGCTTTAGCAAAATTAGAACCCGCACCCCTTCCCAGTCGGATGATTTGCTTTCTGGGTAGCACCTTGGGAAATTTAACCCCCACTGAGTGCGATCGCTTTTTTGCACAAATTACAGCCGCTTTATTACCGGGGGAATATTTCCTATTAGGAGTTGATTTACATAAACCCACCGATATTGTAGAAGCCGCTTATAATGACAGTCAGGGGGTAACGGCTGCTTTTAATTTAAATATGCTGTCACATTTAAACCATCGTTTTGATGGTGATTTTGATATCAAAAACTTTGAACATTGGGCTTTTTATAACCTAGAAGAACATCAAATTGAGATGCACCTACGCAGTCTCTGTCAGCAAACTGTACGCCTAAAAAGTTTAAACTTGACCGTCAATTTTAGCGCCCAGGAAACAGTCCGCACCGAAATCTCCCGCAAATTTGAACTAGAAAATATGCAGAATTATCTTAACCAGCAAGGTTTACAACCCGTCAAGACTTGGACTGATAGTAACAATTGGTTTGGTCTAATTCTGGCTAAATTGACTTAGGTAGGATAGGAAGTATGTCTGGGACAATTAATTAATTATCCCAGACCTCTCGCCCTCTCCCAGAAGGAGAGGGAGTTCCATGATCAATAGATATGGGTGGTATATGGCTGGAAAAGTTAAAATTTATTGAGATCGATGCCAGCCTCTTTAGCCATAGCTTGTAACCCTTTCTTCTCAATAGTTTTAATAGCCTTAGTGGAAAGTCTCAGACGTACCCAGCGCTTACCTTGGGGCCACCATATCCGTTTCCACTGCAAATTGGCTTGTTGTAGTTTATGGCTACGACGGTGGGAGTGAGAGACAGCCATTCCGTTATTAGCCCGTTTTCCTGTAAGCTGACAGACACGAGACATAGTACCCTCCAGTTGAAAATTAAACGCAAACCCTTATTATAAGCGATCGGGGGCTAAATAAAGTGAGATAGTTGGAAATGTTGGGTTAGGCTAGAGAGTGCTGGTGTTGCCTAAACAGTCCGACAAGAGAAAAAGAGAAATTATGGTCTCCCCCGAACCAGGGCTAGACCCCCAAGTCCAGTTTGCTGCTATACGAAAAAGCTGCTATGTCAACTTTAGTTATCGTTGAATCACCGACCAAAGCCCGGACTATTCGTAACTTCTTACCGAAAGACTATCAGGTAGAAGCCTCAATGGGCCATATCCGAGATTTACCACCCTCTGCTGATGAAATTCCCGAAGAGTACAAGGGGAAAACATGGGCAGGGCTAGGGGTAAACGTGGAAGGGAATTTTGAGCCTATTTATGTAATCCCCAAAGATAAGCAGAAAGTGGTCAAAGAACTCAAGAAAGCGCTCAAACAAGCGACAGAATTAGTTCTAGCGACCGACGAAGACCGAGAAGGGGAAAGTATTAGCTGGCACTTGTTGCAGGTGCTAAAACCGAAAATTCCCACCCGGCGTATGGTGTTCCATGAAATTACCTCCGAAGCCATACTCCAAGCCCTACAACATTGCCGAGACTTAGATGAACAACTGGTTCACGCCCAGGAAACCCGGCGGATACTCGATCGCCTCTATGGTTATACCCTGTCACCACTGCTGTGGAAAAAAATCGCCAGAGGCTTGTCAGCAGGTCGGGTGCAGTCTGTAGCCGTAAGATTGATAGTAAACCGAGAGAGGGAGCGTCGCGCCTTCCGACAGGGGGGATATTGGGATCTCAAAGCCTTGCTCGAACAAGGTAAAACCGAGTTTGAGGCGAAACTAATTACCCTGAATGGGGTAAAGGTAGCCACAGGTAGCGACTTCGACGAAAGCACTGGTCAAATCGCCCAGGGGCGTAATGTAGTCCTACTAAACTCAGACCAAGCCCAAGCCCTCAAGGAGAGACTGAGGGAGAAACTCTGGTCTGTGAGGAATATTGACGAACGCTCAGTTACTCGCAAACCCGCGCCGCCATTTACCACATCGACTCTCCAACAGGAGGCTAACCGGAAACTCAGACTTAGCGCCCGCCAAACTATGCAGGTGGCTCAGGGACTCTATGAGCGGGGTTATATTACCTATATGCGGACTGACTCTGTGCATTTATCAGAGCAAGCCATAGTAGCTGCTAGAAACTGCGTTGAGCAGAAATATGGCAAAGAGTACCTGAGTCCGAAACCGCGCCAGTACACGACCAAAAGTAAGGGGGCTCAAGAAGCCCACGAAGCTATCCGCCCGGCTGGAAATTATTTCCGTACTCCCCAGGAAACTGAGTTAAGTGGTAATGACTTGAAACTGTATGACTTAATTTGGAAGCGGACGGTTGCTTCTCAGATGGCTGACTCTCGCCAAACTAATATCTCTGTTGACTTACAAGTGGAAGATGCGGGTTTTCGGGCGACCGGGAAACGTATTGATTTCCCTGGGTTTTTGCGGGCTTATGTAGAGGGGTCTGATGATCCTGATGCGGCTTTGGAAAATCAAGAAGTACCTCTACCACCTTTAAAAGTAGGTCAACATCCTGATTGTAAGGATTTGGAGGCGATCGGACATGAAACCCAACCTCCGGCGCGCTTTACAGAAGCATCTTTGGTTAAAACTCTCGAAAGTGAGGGGGTAGGTCGTCCGAGTACCTACGCGAGTGTGATTGGTACGATTATCGATCGCGGTTATGCTCAAATTAAGGGTAATGCTCTGATTCCTACTTTTACGGCTTTTGCGGTTAATAGCCTGCTGGAAAAACATTTTCCCGATTTGGTGGATATCGGTTTCACCGCTCGCATGGAGAATACTCTTGATGAGATAGCCACTGGACAGGCGGACCAGTTACCTTATCTGCAAAAGTTCTATTCCGGTGACGGGGGGCTGGAAAATCAGGTTAAGGAACAGGAAAGCCAAATTGATGCTAAGGTAGCCCGCACTATTGAATTGGAAAATTTGGGTGATGCTACTGATGGCATGACTTACCGTTTGTGTTTGGGTCGCTTTGGGCCTTATATCGAGGCACAGAAGGATGAGGAGATTATTACTGCTTCTATTCCTCAAGACCTGACTCCTGCTGACCTGACTCCTGAGTTAATTCAGGAGTTGATTGGACAAAAGACGGAGGGACCGGAAAAGCTGGGAGTCCATCCCGAAGCAGGAGAACCGATTTTTATGTTAATTGGTCCCTATGGTCCCTATGTGCAGTTGGGGGAAGAGTCGGAAACTAATAAGAAGCCGAAACGGGTTTCTCTTCCCAAGGGGCTGGAAAAGGATGCTGTGACTTTGGATGTGGCGGTGTCGCTTTTGTCTTTACCTCGCCTTTTGGGACTGCATCCCGAAACGGGGGCTAAGGTTAAGGCTGCTATTGGTCGCTTTGGTCCTTATGTGGTTCATGAAAGTAAGGAGGCTAAGGATTATCGCTCTATTAAGGCTCCTGATGATGTGTTGACTATCACTTTTGAGCGGGCTTTGGAACTTCTGGCTCAACCTAAGGTGGGACGCAGGGGAACTAAAAAAACTCTTACTCCCCTGCGAGAGTTGGGAGAACACCCGGAAGATGGAGAACCTCTCAATATCTATGATGGTCGCTATGGTCCCTATATTAAGCATGGCAAAATTAATGCTTCTTTGCCTAAAGACCAGGCGATCGAAACTTTTACCCTGGAACAGGCTTTGGAACTATTAAAGGCTAAGGCGGCTTCTGGCTCCAAGTCCAAGTCGAAGTCGAAGTCTACTAGCAGTACCACTGCCAAAAAGTCCACGACTGCCAAAAAGTCCACGACCGCCAAAAAGTCCACGACTGCCAAAAAGTCCACGACTGCCAAAAAGTCCACGACCGCCAAAAAGTCCACGACCGCCAAAAAGTCCAGCACTAAGGGCGAAACGGAATAGGTTTTGACATCCCGGAATGGGCTGATATAATGGGAGAATGGGCGGGTTGTATCGACTGGCGATCGCCAATAGGGATGCTGCGGAAACTCGCCTATGACCCTGTGAGTTGATGGGAATGGGGATTATTATGTGGAAATATATCATCACGGCCTTAGTGGCTTTAGAATTGGTCTTGCTGAGTTCGTTTTGGTCTCCGGCTGCGGCGACGATTAATGATACAGAATCCTATATTTGGGATTATGCCTATAGCGGTAGTAGTCAATTGGTCTGTAAACAGGTGATTTTTCACCCGATAGGGGAACCTGTACCGGCTCATGAATCACTCACCCAACCGGCTACCCTACGATCGCATATTGTTGACAGCAGCCACTGTAAAAGCGTCAGTAAACCCAGTTAAATAGACCGTCTCAAATCGGAAACCATCAATTAAGGGGTCGATTCAGGTTGACCCCACAGGGTGATTTGTTGCCTGACCCAAAAATAAGTTTGGCTAATTGATACGGCTCAAATATATGGGATTTTTCAAAGACTGTTAAGATTTGATACATTTTTGGTGATCAAAAGTGGCAACAAGTTGACGAGATTATCGGGGTTGTGGTAGCATTGAGGAAACCGATACCAAGGGCTTGTTGTGTCTTTATGCAAAAATAAAGGCTGAAACCCTGATTATATGGCGATTAAAGTGATTTTTTGACGAAAATCTGAAGCTGGCGATACACGAGTTTTGAGGGTGAATGAGGATCTCTGTTTTTATACCTATTGACAAAATGGTGAGTTTGTGTAGTAGTATGGCGGAGAGTATGTTAGTGGGAGTGGGAAAATGGGCTGACGATCGCCTCTGGACCGACTAAGACGAGGTAAGGTTGACCGAAGTATTTTTGAGATATGGCTTGGACTTGTGGAACTGTGACGGAAGCGACATCAATTTGAAATTGCTGGTCAAAGTCAATGCCCAATTCCAGGGTTTCATACCATCCGTAAATTTGGGCGAGTTGGCTGTTAGTTTGCTTTCCGAGGGCATATTGTCCTAGGAGCTTATTTTTAGCGACCTGGAGTTCTTCTTGTGTGAGGGGGGTGGTGGTGAGTCGTTCTACTTCGGTGCGTAGTCCGTCAATAGCGATCGCGGTATTATTAGGAGCAGTTCCCATATACACTACAAATTGGGAAGCATCTAGGCGGGTGGGATAAAAAGCCGATACATCATAGGCTAGTCCGCGCTTTTCGCGTAATTCGACAAAGAGGCGACTGGATAGACCATTCCCCAGATAGGTGTTAATGACTTTGAGGGCGGCATAATCGTGATCATAGACGGAGGCGGCGAGGTATCCTAGCATAATGACAGATTGCTGGGTTTCCTGGGGTGCGATCGCCTGGTGAGGGTTGGAGATGATTTGTGGTAGTGTCAGTTTGGGGAGGGGAGTCCGGTCGGCTTTCCAGTCTCCAAAGGTTTTTTGTATGTGGCTTAGGGCTTTATCTAAGCTAATGCGTCCGGCTAGGGAAATAATCAGATTATCTGGGCGAAAATAGGTCTGATGAAATTCTTGTAGGTCGGCGCGGGTAATTTGGCTTACGGTTTCTTCAGTCCCGAGGGTGGAAATGGCATAGGGATGGTTTTGGTACATTCCCCGTCGCAGAAAGTCGAAAGCGATGGAAAATGGCTGTTCTTTGTGAGACCTAATACCTTGAATGGTGATGCGACGTTCGAGTTCTATTTCCGCTTCGGGAAAAGATGGGGCGCGCAAAAGTTGGGCGACTAACTCCAAAATATTCTCGAAGTCCCCAGAAACTGTTTTGACACCAACGAGGAAATAGTCGGAGGAGGTGTCGGCGCTAACTCTCGCCCCTACTGACTCGACTCTTTCGGCAATTTCTAGGGATGAGAGGTTTTCTGTCCCTTTGGTCATGACGGCGGCGAGGAGGTGAGAGAGTCCGGCTTGGTGTGGTGGCTCCCAACGGGTTCCGGTTCTCAAAAATAAACGGGTGGCGATAATGTCCGCCGCCGGGTTTTCGGTGACTAACAGGGTAATGCCGTTATCTAAAACATAGCGATGAACGTTCTGGGTGTCTGAGAATGATGGGGTTAGGGTTTGAGTCACGGCTGCCTATATGATGAAATGCGATCGCAGTTGATGCCAGGATCCTTTGTAACACAAAATTAGGATATTTCAGGAGTGGTGATAGTCGTTCCATGATAACAACTCAGTTTTTGGTGATGTGATGGAGGCGATCGCTTAGGAGTTGGTGACTGGGACTGAATAGGGCCCCCCAGGCTAGTATGACGACTCCGAGAGTTCCGAGGGCGCTCGCGGAAGCGATCGCAAACACAATTATAATCTGATAGCGTACAGCATCAAGGGGACTGGCTCCGGCTAAAATTTGACCAGTCATCATACCGGGTAAACTAACTACACCCATAACCATCATAGAGTTAATGATGGGTATCATCCCGGTTCGGACTGCGGTCTGAATTTGTTTATGGCTGGCTTCCCACCTGGTAGCACCTAGGGCGAGTAGGGTTTCAATGCCATTACGGTTACTGACGACTCCTTCCATAAACCTGTCTAAGCCTAAAGAAATTCCGTTTAATGTGTTTCCGAGGATCATTCCCAACAGAGGGATTAAATATTGGGGATTGTACCAAGGTTGTACTTGAATGATGCCGATGACTGATAGGTTGGTGATTAAAAAGGCTGATACTAATACTGACAGTAAACTCCGCCAATAGATTCCCGCAAAACGGCGCGATGTTCGGTTTACTGCTGATATTCCGGCTATGGCTGCCATTAATAGAGCGATCGCTAATACTACCCAGGGGTTATCCAGGGCGAATAACCATTCTAGGATATAGCCGACTAACAATAATTGTACTACGCACCGCAGTGATGCTATGGCGAGGGAGCGTTCTAAACCTAGGCGTAATTGTAGGGATAGGGCGACGTTGATTATAATTAATAAAACTGATGCGCCTAGTTGTCCATAACTGAGGGAAAGGTAATTATCCGACATAGGGAGAAAGCATAAGCTGTTGGTTGGTCACTCGTTTAATTTGCTGGGGGTCGTGGCTAGTCCAAATGCAAGCACGTTGGGGGTTAGCAGACAGCCAGAAGGCGATCGCCTCTTCGACTTTGTGGGTGGTTTCTGGGTCTAAAGATGCTGTACATTCATCTAATAACAAAACCATTGGTTCTAGTTGTAGGGCTCGGATAATTGCCACAAGTTGACTTTCTCCCCCTGATAGGTTGGTGGCTGGTTGGTGGAGAAAATCAGGGTGGCGGTCAAAGGTTTCCAGTAGGTCTCGGACTTGGTGAGGGTCATAGCGACGGTGGGAGTTAATGGCGAGTTGATAGACTGCCTTTAGATTGGCTTCTACGCTACCCTCGAACATGATGGGGCGTTGATGTAGGTAAATGACTTGTGAGCGGTACAAGGGCAAATTCCAGGCGCTCAGGGGCCGATCTAAATATCTGATTTCTCCTTCATCTAGGGGGTCAAGGCAGGCGATCGCTCTCAATAATAAACTTTTTCCGGTTCCGGTGGCACCAACTAAGCCTAATTGTATGCCAGGTTCTAAGTTAAAGGATAAATCACGCCATAGCCACCTGGCTGCTTCTTCTGGGGTTAGGGAGGGTTGTATTTTTTGACAGCCGATTTTGATGCCTTCGATAATTGCCATTGATTAACATCAACAAGGTAGTCTCTGGCTGTCTGTTGGGTTCAACAGATGTAACCAGAGGGAATAGATACTTACTGATTATTCCTGGGGATGGGGAAACTGTCAACTACTGCTCTATAAGCAGAAGATTGGGCGGATTTTAGTATGGGGTTGCTACTATCTATTATATGATAGACTGAATTAAAATGAATCATCATAAAATGAATTTTGTCGCAGCGTTTAGTAGTTGCTTGATTATATCTATGTACTTAGGGGTAGATGCTGCGCCCGTTCAAGGTACAGTCGATATAGTTAGGGTTGGTGTATACGAAAATAAACCCAAGGTTTTTATTGATGAAAATGGTAAACCTACCGGGTTCTGGGTAGATATACTGAAGCCTATGGCGAGGAGGGAAAATTGGCAGTTGCAGTATATCCCCTGTGAGTGGAATCAATGCTTAGAATTATTGGAGGAAGGACAGCTTGATTTAATGGTAGATGTGGCTCACTCGGAAGAACGCGATCGCCGTTTTGATTTTAACCAAGAAGTTGTCCTGGTAAGTTGGTCGGAGATTTATGGAAGACCGGGAATTTCTATTAACTCGATTATCGACTTACATCAAAAACGAGTAGCTGTATTAGCTGGTAGTATTCAACAGTCATTATTGATAGAAAAAGCCGAGGCTTTTGCCGTTCAACCGGAATTAGTGGAAGCCTCTAGTTTTCAGGAGATTTTTGAGCTAGTTGCCAATGGAGAAGTTGATGCGGGTGTGGTAAATCATCTCTATGGTTGGGAGGCTTCATCGGTCTATAATTTAGCGAGAACCCATATTTTAATTAACCCTTCTCGACTACATTTTGTCACGGCAAGAGGTGAAAATTATGCTATTTTAGCCGCCCTTGACCAGCAAATATTAGAGATGAAAAGGGATGCTAATTCTGCTTATTATCAAGCCTACAGACGCTGGCTACAACCACCGGCTAAATTTGGCCGGCAACAAATGAAGGAAATTTTAATCAATTTAGGGATATATACAACCATTGCTGGGGTAGTGGTTTTATTGGTGTGGAATCGTTTATTGGGTGTAGAAATTAAGCGCCGTAATCAAGTTGAAAAAGCCCTGATGAAAAGTGAACAGCGTTTTCAAAAGATGGCGGCTAATGTACCTGGGGCAATTTTTCAATATGTGCTGCACCCAGACGGTTCTGATCAGGTTTTATATATGAGTGAAGGCTGTTATGAATTGTGGGAAGTTAGGGCGGACACTGTTGTTAAAGATGCTAAGATTTTGTGGGATATGGTGCATTCAGATGATCGAGAGTCAATGTATGAATCTGTACTGATTTCAGCTAATAATCTAGCTCCATGGTTTTGGCAATGGCGGATTACTACTCCTTCGGGAAAATTGAAATGGTTGCAATCAGCAGGACAGCCAGAACGCCATGATAATGGGGATATTATATGGGATACCCTAATTATGGATATTAGCGATCGCAAACAGATAGAAATTGCCTTAGCTGAAAGTGAAGAACGTCTGCGTTTAGTCACTGAAAATATGAGTGATTTAGTATGTTTACACGCCCCTGATAGCAGTTATTTATATGTGACTCCCTCTAGTGAAATATTGCTAGGATATACCCCAGAAGAACTGATGGGTAAAAAACCAACTGATATTTTCCAATCCCAGGAATTATATCAGGTATGTATGGAATATTCCCTCAGTATTTTACCGGGAATATCTCGTCCAATAATTTATCAAATCCGCAAAAAAAATGGAGAATATATCTGGTTGGAAACTCTCACCAAAGTAATTTTAGATAACCAGGGAGAGGTGAGACATTTACAGAGTGCATCTAGGGATGTTAGCGATCGCATTAAAGCAGAAGAACAGTTAAAATATGATGCTCTTCACGATAGTTTAACCGGACTCCCTAACCGTACCCACCTAATGGCACAGCTAGATATGGCTTTAAAACGAGCCCAAAATAATGAAAATTTGCAGTTAGCTATCCTGTTTTTAGACTTAGATAATTTTAAGGTTGTCAATGATAGTTTAGGTCATTTAATTGGTGATAAAATGCTTTCATTAGTGGCAAAAATTATCAAAAACTTTGTCAGAGATACTGATTTATTGGCGCACCTAGGAGGGGATGAATTTGTGATTGTCTTAGAATATTTAGAGGTGATACATGAAGCAATACGGGTAGCCGAGCGAATTTTAGAAAGTCTGCGGACATCACCTTTACAAATAGGTGAAAGAGAGGTATTTGTTAATAGTAGTATTGGCATAGTAGCGCGAACAAACCGCCACGAAAAAGCCGAAGATTTACTCAGGGATGCCGATTTAGCCATGTATCGAGCCAAACATGAAGGACGAGGGAGATATGCCATATTTGACCCGTTGATGCACTTCCACGCTGTGCAACAAATGCACCTAGAGAATGACCTACGAAAAGCCATAGAAAACAATGAGTTAGTTTTATATTATCAACCTATTGTTAATATCAAAACTCAGAAGATTCAGGGATTAGAAGCACTGGTGCGTTGGCAGCATCCCGAAAGGGGTCTTTTATCCCCTGGTCACTTTATTGAAATTGCGGAAAACACGGGTTTAATTATACCTATAGGTAAATGGTTATTACACAAGGCTTGTCAACAATTAGAAGAGTGGAAAAATCAATTTCCCAGTCATTGTTTAAAAATGAGTGTCAACCTTTCAGTTAAACAATTAGAAGGTTTTTTACTAGAACAACTTGACGAAGTGTTAAATAGTTATAATCTGAACCATAATAGTTTAGTTCTGGAAATTACCGAGAGTATGTTGGTAGCGAATGTTCAAAAAACCTGTGATTTACTCAGCCAAATTCAAGCCAAAGGTATTGGTTTAAGTATTGATGACTTTGGGACTGGTTATTCTTCCCTTAGTTATTTGCACCAATTACCTGTTAATAGTCTCAAAATTGACCGTTCTTTTGTGAGTCCAGAAAATTTGAGTGACCGCCACCAGGTGATTGCGAAATCAATTATAGCTTTAAGTAAATTACTGAAACTTCATGTAATTGCTGAAGGTGTGGAAACACCGGAACAATTCTACTGGTTAAAAAAACTCGGTTGTGAAGCCGCCCAAGGTTATTTATTTTCTCGACCTGTTCCGGCTAGTGAAATCACGGAGTTATTATCTCAACAATTCTTGTGTATTCCTGAGAGTAAATATTCGGATGAATTTAGCAAATAATCACCTGTTTAATTTTTTGTTGCAATTTGAAAAGACCATCGAAGCATACCGAGGTATTCGCGCAGGTATAGCTTTAGCGGTTCCTTTGGTAATCGGTCGGTTAATGGGTTATCCAGAGACGGGATTTTATATAGGTTTAACGGGGGTATTTTTTATTTTGGGTGCGGTGGGTGGTCCTTATAAAATTCGGGCTAAAACAGCGATCGCCACCCTGTTAGCAGGTCTTTTAGCTATAGGTTTGGGAACTTTGATATCCCATATTATTTGGCTAAAATTACTGATAACTTTTTTATGGATGTTTGGGGTAGGATATGCTGCGGTTTATGGACATCCTGGGGTAATGACGGGAATTGTCGCGGGGATTTTATTTCTGTTTACTATTCATACTCCCCCAGGAGATATCATAGTCGCGGGAGAAAGGATGTTTATTGCTTTGGTGGGAGGAATTTGGGCGATCGCTTTATGGTTCATTTTTTGGCCCCTACAACCTTATCTCCCCCTCAAAAAAGCCATAGCTGATTGTTATGCGGCGATCGCTGATTATATACAAGTAGTTTTAAATAATTCTACCAGTCTATCTGTCTCGGAATTACAGCAGGTTAAAGGATGGCGAGAAAAATTACAATTGGCTAAGGATGCTTTAGTCATCAACCGCCAAGGTCGCCGAGGGACTTCCGAAATCGGACAAGCGGCAGTGATTTTGATTCAAGATATTGAATACTTGATGACGGCTATCTCTACCTTAATTAAGTTATCAGGTATTCATCGAGACCAGCCGGAAAATATGACCGTTAAAATCTTGTTAAATGAGGCTTTTAAAGAAATAGTTTTTAATTTGGAAAATCTAGTCCAGACAATCCGCAATCAACCCGCTCAAGTTAACTGTGACCGCCTTAAACAAATTACCCAAGCCTTGGATGAACAACAATCTTTTCAACGTCAAACTATTGGTAATCAGGTAGATGCTTATGTGAGTTTAATTGCTCTAGTCCGGTTGATAGAAGTGCTAAATAGATTGATTTCTCTACTGGAAAGAACCTTTTTAGTTGTACAGGAAATGAAACCCACTACCATTGGGGGAGAAAATAACTCGGAATTGTCAGAAATAACTATATTGTTGGAAAAACTTGAGCAACCTTGGTTTCAACCTCTGTTAGATAACTTCAGTTTCGATTCTGCTATCTTCCGTCATGGACTCCGACTGGCTATTGCTACATCGGTAGCTGTGGCGATCGCTACTATTGAATCTATCCCCAGAGGCTTCTGGATTAGTTTAACTGTCTTATTGGTTTTACAGCATGATTTTGGTAGCACATTTCGCCGTTTTTTTCAAAGAATTTTAGGGACAGTTTTAGGCGCGTTAATCACTCCGGTTTTAACTGTGTTTATTTACACCCAAGCTGGCTTAGAAGCCATTGCTATTATGTCGGTTTCCGTGGCTTTTTCTTTGCTCAGGTTTAACTATGGAGTCGCCGTTTTTTTCATTACTGTATATGCTGTGACTCTCGAACACAGCCTAACTTTTGAGAATGCTTGGGTCGCGACTCTGCGAGTAATTGCTACTTTAATTGGTTCGGGATTAGCTTTTATGGCGGCATTCTTTCTATTTCGCGATCGCCAGGAACCACAATTTTGGAGACTAGCCACTGATGCTATTAGTTGTAGTCGGGATTATTTCCAGATAGTCATCAATTATTACTTATCTAATAATCAATCTGCTGATTATCATGCTATCAGTAAACAACGTCATCAGAATAGACTCGCTCAATTTAACGCCCAAATTTCTCTACAAAAACTGATTGATGACCCGCAAACTTCCCAACTTCAAATTGAAATAGCTTTAACTCTAATGACTAACCTAACTCGGTTCAGTCGATCTATCACTGTTTTAATTGACCAATTAAATGATTTTAGTGGTACAGACCCTCACCCAGCATTAGCAACCTTTGTTAGTCGCATTGATTTGGGGTTGTCACAGTTGGAAACTTCCCTAAAATATCAAAGTCCCCTCCCCCCTATTCCCGATACAGTTACGCCATCGCAAKAGTTTCAGGTTGACCTCAAGGGTCTACCACAAAAACCCTTCCCTCCCTATTCCCGATACAGTTAGGCGATCGCAATAGTTTTAGGTTGACCTCAAGGGTCTACCACAAAAACGCTTAGTCGAATTTGCTAACCAGGAAGATGAAACCCCCACCCGTCAAGTTTTACTAGACTATAGTATTTTGGCTTTAGAAATAGAGGATATTGCAGATTATCTACAGGGTATATATCAAGCAGTTGCTCAACTTTAATGGCGATCGCGCGTAGCCATGGGAGGGGTTGACATAGTTATATTGTCCAGCCAGGTATCAGAAAAATCGCGGGTATAAATACCGGGAAAATCACCAGATTTCTACCTTATGATAGATACCAAATAGCCCATAATTTGTGATGATAAATGATAGATAAATTTATTTTTTGTCTACAATTGCAGTTAATTTAAGGAGTTTTTTGATGAAACGATTGTCTGATTTTATGAAGTCTCTGAGATTGGGTCATTTGGTGACGGTGTTAATGGCGGTGACTTTACTATTGGTGACAGCAGCTTGCGGCACCACGGAAACTGCTAGTTACGATAATTCAGAGGCGGGTAAGTCTCAGGAAAATGTAGCTGAAAATTTGAGTGATTTTCGTCAGGAACTTGAAGACCTGGGTGCGGAAGTACAGACTAAGGTGGAAGAGGCTACGGGTATAGTTAAGGAAGAAGGTGGAAATATGACTAAGGAAGCTAAACGACAGTTAGAAGATACTGCTGATGTAGTTAAGCAGGAAGGTGGAGATATGGCTAAGGAAGCTAAACGACAGTTAGAAGATACTGCTGATGTAGTTAAGGAAAAAGTAGGAGAGGCTAAGAAGTCTGCACAACGGACTATTGAGGATGTTTCTGATGCAGCGGATAGCTAATTGGTGAGTGGGTAATCTGTCTGCCCGACACTAAACTAACTAACTTGTGATAAAATAAGGGCGGGACATGATTCTCTCCTTGTTTTCCAAGTTACTCCTCATTTATCCTCCAGTTAGGGTCAGTGGGGAGATTTAATCTGTGTAGGTTAATGATGAGTTAAAAAACGATTAAAAAACGGTTAATGGTTTCCCAAACTTGGTCTACTAAGTTGTTACTATCAGCATCAAACCAGTGAATTTGAGGAATAGCCTTAAACCAGGTGTTTTGTCGTTTAGCAAATTGGCGAGTATGCAAAACTGTCAATTCTTTGGCGGCGGCGAGGGTAATATCGCCAGCTAGGTATTGACTAATCTCCTGATAGCCTAAAGTTTTCAATAGGGGTAAATCTTGACCGTAGCGATCGCCTAAACTTTGCACTTCCGCCACCAAGCCGGATTCTATCATAGCCTCAGTGCGATCGCAGATCCGCCGGGTGAGGGTGAGTGGGTCTTGACAGGTTAGACCTAACTGCAAAATCGGGTAATTAGGCGGGTTTTCCCCTTGTTGGGCTGAGATGGTTTGTCCGGTGACATAATAAACTTCTAAACCTCTGAGGGTGCGTACAGCATCATTGGGGTGAATTTTTTGGGCGGCGATAGGATCAACCTGCTGTAACATACTGTATGCGAAAGGTTGACCCAAAGCTGTGAGTTGCGATCGCAATTGGGGGTGTGGTGGAACTCTGGGAATTTTCAAACCAGCGGCGATCGCCTTAATATATAACCCTGTTCCTCCCACCAGAAGTAAAGGCTTACCCGGTCCCGCTAATATATCGGATTGGCTGATTAACTGATTAGCCCGATCCTGATAATCTGCTAAAGTTAGGGTTTCGGTCGGATCGCAGATATCAATCAGATAATGGGGGACTTGTTCCCTTTCTGCTAAAGTAGGTTTAGCAGTTCCGATGTCAAACTCCCGGTATACTTGGCGTGAGTCGGCGCTGATAATCACTGTTTCCAGGCGTTTAGCCAAGGTTAGGGCTAACCCGGATTTTCCGGTGGCTGTCGCACCACAAACCACAATCACCCCAGTTGGAGGAGTGAAAAGTTGATCATCATCGATTCTAGTATTTGTCCATCCCATATCAAAACTTCAATTTAGCCTACCCTAATCTCGTCTATAACCCTTTTGTGTTACAATTTTGGCTATATTTATCATTTTTGAGGCCCCAGGGCTTCAGCGCCATTATTGGAGCAGTTTTTAGATGACCAGCACGTACTCAGCAGACCAGATCCAAGTTCTTGAAGGTCTTGAAGCAGTCCGCAAACGTCCGGGGATGTATATTGGTTCTACCGGACCGCGCGGCCTTCACCACTTAGTTTATGAGGTTGTTGATAACTCCGTTGATGAGGCGTTAGCTGGCTATTGCACCCACATCGAAGTTGATATCAACCCAGATAACTCCGTCAGAGTAACTGACGATGGCCGAGGTATCCCCATTGACACCCACTCTAAAACTGGCAGATCAGCCCTAGAAACCGTAATGACTGTTCTCCATGCCGGAGGAAAGTTCGGCGGTGGTGGCTATAAGGTATCAGGCGGCTTACACGGGGTGGGTATCTCCGTTGTGAACGCTTTATCGGAATGGGTGGAAGTAACAGTATTACGAGACCACAAACGATACGTTCAACGTTATGAGCGAGGGGTTCCGGTGACAGAACTAGAGGAACACTCTAGCAAAGAAAGCCAAACGGGAACTTCTGTCTGTTTTAAACCCGATACCAAGATTTTCACCACGGGGATAGAGTTTGAATATGATACCATTGCCAGCCGTTTAAGGGAACTGGCTTATCTGAATGCAGGAGTACGCATTACTCTCACGGATAACAGGCTGGAGTTACTCAAACGGGAAGAGGCTAAGGTTGAGAGTTACTGTTACGAGGGGGGCATTAAGGAATATGTTACCTACATGAACCGGGAAAAGCAGGCTCTCCACGATGATACTATTTATGTGTCTGGTGAACGCAATAATGTTCAGGTGGAAGTGGCTCTACAGTGGTGTGTTGATGCCTACAGCGATACGATTTTGGGTTTTGCTAACAATATCCGCACCGTTGATGGTGGTACCCATTTGGAAGGGCTGAAAACTGTGCTGACTCGCACC
This sequence comes from Arthrospira sp. PCC 8006, assembly GCF_046480465.1. Lineage (NCBI taxonomy): Bacteria > Bacillati > Cyanobacteriota > Cyanophyceae > Oscillatoriales > Microcoleaceae > Arthrospira > Arthrospira sp. PCC 8006. The sequence goes on along the minus strand of NZ_PKGG01000003.1, from coordinate 25,429 downwards.
ATGAATGCGATCGCTCGTAAGCGCAATAAAATAAAGGATAATGAGCCTAACCTGGGGGGGGAAAATGTCCGGGAAGGTTTGACTGGGGTGATTTCTGTTAAGGTTCCTGACCCGGAATTTGAGGGACAAACTAAAACCAAGCTGGGAAATACCGAAGTTCGCGGAATTGTCGATTCCCTGGTGGGAGAGGTTCTGACTGAGTTTCTCGATTTTAACCCTAATGTGGCTGATGCCATTTTAGAAAAAGCTATTCAGGCTTTTAAGGCGGCGGAAGCAGCACGGCGCGCGCGGGATTTGGTACGCCGCAAATCGGTGTTAGAATCTTCTCCGTTACCAGGAAAGTTGGCAGACTGTAGCAGCCGTGACCCGGAAGAGTCGGAAATCTTTTTGGTTGAGGGAGATAGTGCGGGTGGTAGCGCTAAACAAGGACGCGATCGCCGTACTCAAGCGATTTTACCCCTGCGTGGTAAGATTCTGAACATTGAGAAAACTGATGATGCGAAAATCTATAAAAATAATGAGATTCAATCACTAATTACGGCTTTGGGATTGGGTATTAAGGGCGAAGAGTTTGACTCGTCTCAGTTGCGCTATCACAAGGTCATCATTATGACTGATGCTGATGTTGATGGGGCTCATATTCGGACTTTGCTGTTAACCTTTTTCTATCGCTATCAGCGAGAGTTGGTTGCTCAGGGTTTTATTTATATCGCCTGTCCGCCTCTTTATAAGGTGGAACGGGGACGCAATCACTACTATTGCTATAATGAGCAACAATTGCAGCAACAATTGGCTGAGTTCCCCGATAATGCTAATTACACCATCCAACGGTTTAAGGGGTTGGGGGAAATGATGCCCAATCAACTCTGGGATACAACTATGAACCCGGAAACTCGCAGCATTAAACGGGTGGAAATTGAGGATGCGGCGGAGGCTGATCACATCTTTACTGTGTTAATGGGCGATCGGGTTGCGCCTCGTCGCCAGTTTATTGAGGATCATGCTCCTCGTTTGGATATCACTGATTTGGATATCTAATTTTGGCGCTACCTGAGAACTGATGTGCTGAGTTTTTAAATTGGTTTTTAAAAGCGATCGCATCAGTTCTTTCCAGTTAATCGGTGCGTTAACCGTTCTGCTATAATCCTATAAAGATAGGTTTTTCTTGCCTCCTGGTAACTGGGAACTCACCACATAAAAATCTTGGGGGTAAATCCAATGAGTATCCATGGGACCATGAATCTGAATCCCAGTCATCACCGCATAGTTAAACAGGGAATTATCCACCGAAGATAACAACTTATCTACATCTTCTGAAATGATTTTACTGGCTAACTGCGTCATTTCTACTAGATTCGGTTTGTCGCCATATTTCAGCGCCGAAATGATTTTTTGACGGATGATAGATTGCTCAATATCCTGCATATCAGTCATTAATTGCAGACAACCAGATTCTAACTCCTTAACAATTGCTTCTAAAGCACCACAAGCATGGGAAGCCTTATCTATTCCCGACCGATAAACTTTGCCGATTTCTCCATTTTTGGAAATAGCAATATGTGGCATTGCATAAAATGTAAATCGCCGAATATTATCAAAAAAGGTTTTACCCCAATATTTGATGACTTCATCCATTAAAATATCGGTGATTTCATCCCGAAAAATCGCGACCATACCAATGGTTTTTCCGGTTTCAAAGCCATAATTTTTCAGTTCAATATAGGTCTTTTTTATATAATCTTTCATCGGTAAACTGCCCGGAAAATGCTTCCTCATGGTTTCATGAAACACCGGATTTGTATTTGAGTCATACCCATCAACTGCCTGTAATATTTCGTCGCGTAAACTATCAAGGTAGTTAATATTCATCAGTGCTAAAAATTATAGGTTTGGGGAGTGCTAACTAAATTTTGGGGATTATGGCTGTCTGAGTCTATGCACAAATTGGGTTTTTTGTCAAGATGGTAAACTGGGACGGACCCTAAATCACTGAAAACTCGTGCATCGCCAGTTTTAAAATCTCCTCAGCAAATAATCGAATCTGCCACGCAATGGGGGTTTTAGCCTCTATTTTTGGCAGTAGACACAACAACGCCTTGGGTGCTATTTCTCTGATGGTACTACAACCCCTATAATTTCGTCAACCTTTTGCAAGTAATTAGCAATAAAATTGTAATAATTCTTAACAATCTTTGGAATTTGAAAACTGTTGCGGGGGTAAAGATTAGCAAAACTTATCCCAAGCCGGAAATTAGGGTAGGGACACCCTGTAAGGAAGCCAATTCGAGTTAGGTTAAAGAACTCATTTTTTGATCTTCCTTAAACCAGAGAGGGAGATTAAGCCGATTCGGGCTTAGGTAATGAGGAAGGATGAACGAGCAACTCAGCAGTCGATCGCTTCTCAACCATTGCCTGAGTAACCAGACATCGTTTGACATCTTTACGCGAAGGCAGTTCATACATAACATCTAGCATCAACTCTTCCACGATACCGCGCAAAGCACGAGCGCCAGTTTTACGGCGGAAGGCTTCTCTGGCGATCGCCTGAATAGCGTCAGGTTCAAACTCCAGATGCACATTATCCATACGCAGCAATTTTTGGTATTGTTTGACCAAAGCGCTGCGAGGTTCGGTGAGAATTGACATCAAAGTTTTCTCATCGAGAGGATCGAGAACCGCCACCATAGGAATACGACCGATCAACTCTGGAATTAAGCCAAACTTGACCAAATCATTAGGTTCAATACCCTTGAGAGCTTCTGTGTCTTTTTGTTCTGGGGTCACTTCTTCGCCGGAGCGGACAAAGCCCATGGACTTTTTACCGCTTCTTTGCTCAATAATTTTTTCCAGGCCCACAAAAGCGCCGCCACAAACAAATAGGATGTTGCTAGTATCAATCTGAATGCAATCTTGATAAGGATGCTTACGACCGCCTTGGGGAGGAACATTAGCAGTAGTTCCCTCCAGCATTTTTAATAAGGCTTGCTGGACACCTTCACCGGAGACATCTCTAGTAATGGAGGGATTTTCGCTCTTACGGGCAATTTTATCAATCTCATCGATGTAGACAATGCCGCGCTGTGCTTCTTCCACATCAAAATCAGCCACTTGTAGGAGTCGCAGGAGGATATTTTCTACATCTTCCCCAACATAGCCCGCCTCAGTGAGGGTGGTAGCGTCAGCGACCGCAAAGGGAACATCAAGCATTTTAGCCAGAGTTTCCGCCAATAGAGTTTTACCGCACCCAGTGGGACCAATTAGCAAAATATTGGATTTTTGCAGTTCGATCTGATCATCACCCTGTCTATGACCTGGGATAAAGCCTAGACGCTTGTAGTGGTTGTAAACAGCCACTGATAGCACTTTTTTGGCATCATCCTGACCAATGACATGATGATCTAGGTAGGCCTTAATTTCCCTAGGTTTAGGAATTTGATTTAAGGCGACTCGGCTGGGAGTGTTGCGACGTTTAGAGGTGGGGGCTGCTTGGGGGCGCTTGGCCTGGGGTGTAGGAGGAGCTGAATTGGTATCAAATAGCTCCTCGTCCAAAATTTCGTTACACAGTTCCACGCATTCATCGCAGATGTAGACTCCTGGCCCGGCAATTAACTTGCGAACCTGCTCCTGGGACTTGCCACAGAAGGAACACTTCAAATGGGAGTCGTACTTGGACATAATTGCCTCGTTTTATGTTGCGCTAACAGATTCTCCGGGAACCGGAAGATTCTGTTTTAGGATCACTTGATCTATTAGACCATATTCTTGAGCTTCGGCGGCGGACATAAAAAAGTCTCTTTCGGTATCAGCATTAATGCGCTCTATGGGTTGCCCTGTATGTTGGGCTAAGAGTGTATTAAGGGTGTGCTTGTGATAGAGAATTTCTTTGGCTTGAATTTCTATGTCTATTGCCTGTCCTTGAGCGCCGCCTAGGGGTTGGTGAATCATAATTCGAGAACTAGGTAAGGACATTCGCTTGCCAGCGGTACCGGAAGCGAGGAGAAATGCACCCATACTTGCCGCCAATCCATAACATATAGTCACCACATCGGGGCGAATTTGTTGCATGGTGTCGTAAATTCCCATACCTGCAGTGACTGAACCGCCAGGGGAGTTGATGTAAAGTTGGATATCTTTTTCGGGATCTTCTGATTCCAAAAACAACATTTGGGCGCTTACGGCATTGGCTACTTCATCGTCAATGGGTGTTCCCAGAAAAATAATGCGATCGCGTAGGAGACGGGAATATAGGTCAAAAGCCCTTTCTCCCATTCCCGACTGTTCAACTACCATGGGAATGACACCCGCAGCGGATGAGTTAATAGTAACTGGTTGTGAACCACTAATTATATGGCTGTTACGGGTGCTGCCAATGGAATCGCGGGAATACTCAGAGATCATCATAAAGCCGATGGTAGTTTAATCTTATGGTTGTTTCTACAGTTAATTGGAAATGTTAGGGAAACGCCAGGGCAATTGTTGGGGGAGAAGAACAGATCAACCGACTTAAAATTAGTGCGATCGCCTTTCTTTCCCCCACTCCATGTTAGCGCTTTTTGGAAATTTTGACACCCGATCCCACTGGTGGTCAAATAGCTAGTCGGTAACGACTTCAGCTTCAGCGACGACCACTTCTTCTGAATCTTCTGAATCTTCTGGTTCTTCTTCCTCTGGGGTTAAAGTACCTTCAGGGACTAATTCAATGGTGGAATGTTCTTCAATCCACTGATAAGTCTTTTTGCTAATCAGGTCATCAGTAACCACCATGCGTAGGCGCTCTGGGTTCACCTCTTGGCCTTGAAGTTGCTCCATCATTTCTTCACACTTAGCCTGAATTTCCTCTTCGGTGACAGTGATCGATTGTTGTTTAGCAACTTCTTTGATAGCCAAAGTTTCCTTGAGTTGAGCGATCGCATCAGGGCGGAGATGTTCTCGCATCCGTGGTACAGTTTCACTGTTAAACAGTTGTTTAAGGTCAATGCCCATATTACTCAACTGCATAGCCTGCTGAGTCAAGAGGCGGTCTACTTCTTCCTTAACCAGGGTTTCCGGCAATTCCACTTCCATTTCTGCCACTAAAGCCTCAGCCAAAGCCTTGTGTTTATTAGAGGTAGTTTGTTCGGCCTTTTCTTCCTGAAAACGCTTTTCTAGGGACTCGCGTAGTTCCGCCAAAGTCTCAAACTCGCTCACTTCAGCCGCAAAATCATCATCCAACTCTGGCAACTCTTTTTCTTTGAGTTCGAGTAGAGTAATCGTAAAGGTGGCCGGACAGCCAGCTAATTCCGGTTTACCATAGTCAGCCGGAAACTCAATGTTTAGCTCTTTAGTTTCCCCAGGACTCATGCCTTCAATGCCTTCGGTAAAACCGGGGATAAACTGACCTTCGGTGAGTTCCACTTGGTAGTTATCACCTTGTCCCCCTTCAATTTCTTCGGGTTCCGTTGCTCCTTTGGGGGTAAAGTATCCCTTAAAGTCCACATAGGCGGTATCACCTTTTTGAGCGGGTCGTTTTTCTACGGGGACTAGGGTTGCCATTTTCACCCGTTCACGTTCGAGGATCTCATCAACTTGCTGCGGATCAAATTTGACCTCTTCAGCTTGGACCTGAAAATCCTGGTACTTGTTGAGTTTAACTTCTGGTTCCACATCTACAGCCGCTTTGATGGTGATGGGTTGGCCAGGTTCGTACTGTTCGATGAGTTCTTCAATATTGCCAACTACTTCAAAACTGCCAATGGCCGGGATTTTTTCTTCTTCAACGATTTTGGGGAAATATTCCTGCATCAAATCATCGAGAGCCGCTGCTTTAATCCTAGAGGCTCCTAGTCGCTGGACTAGGATATGGCGGGGGACTTTGCCTTTTCGGAACCCAGGAATATTGGCAGAACGAGCATATTGGTTAATTACCTTCTCATAGGCATTTTTGGAGATTTCTGGAGAAATTTCGATATCCAGTCCAATCTGGCTGGCGGGAAGTTTTTCCTGGGTGACTTTCATGATGTACCTTGTTTAAGCGCGGACTAAGGAAAGGGAGCTATCTAAACTGCTGTCTGGGTTGTAGGCCCAGACTATTTGGTTCCAGATGCTGACAGTTCGTGGTATGGTAGTGTCATTGTTTCTGTACCACAATTTTAACTCTGGAGAACTATAATTGATAGACTAGCCAATATTTGATGCTATCAGTAGATGGCTCGAAATGGGTAGCGATCGCCATTGACTGTCACATCAACTGTCACAGTTACCGATATAATAGCCTTTAGTATAGATACAAGACTGATTAGCCTTATATATTATTAAAATTTCTGATTGATTCTCAGATTATCGATTGTCTAAAGTTCCGGGAGGAAGTGAATTTGTCAAAATCCTATAGAGTTGCTATTTTGGGTGCGACCGGGGCCGTGGGAACCGAGTTGCTGGAATTGCTGGAAAGTCGCGATTTTCCTCTGTCGGAGTTGAAGCTATTGGCTTCTCCCCGTTCGGCCGGAAATAGTCTCCGTTTTCGAGGAGAGCAACTCACAGTAGAAGCCGTTGGCGATCGCAGTTTTGATGGGGTAGATTTGGTATTAGCTTCCGCCGGAGGCTCTACTTCTAAGCAATGGGCTCACCAAGCCGTAGCAGCAGGGGCGGTGGTAGTGGACAACTCCAGTGCCTTCCGCATGGACCCCCAAGTTCCCCTGGTGGTGCCAGAAGTGAACCCAGAAGCAGTAGTTAATCATCAGGGGATTATTGCTAATCCTAACTGCACCACTATTTTGATGAATGTGGCGGTTTGGCCACTGTATCAGGTACAACCCCTGCGGCGTATAGTAGTATCTACTTATCAATCCGCTAGTGGTGCGGGAGCCAGGGCTATGGAGGAGGTGAAAACCCAAGCCAGGGCGATTTTGCAGGGAGAAACTCCCCAGGCGGAAATATTCCCCTACCCCTTGGCTTTTAATCTGTTTCCCCACAACTCGCCTATCAATGATTTAGGCTATTGTGAGGAAGAGGTGAAAATGATTAATGAGACGCGGAAAATTTTTGGTGATGAAAAGTTGAGAGTTTCCGCGACTTGTGTACGGGTTCCGGTACTGCGTGCCCACTCGGAGGCGATTAACTTAGAGTTTGAGCAGCCTTTTGATGTGGCTAAGGCGCGGGATGTCCTGAGTCAAGCCCCAGGGGTCAAGTTGGTGGAAGACTGGCAGGCTAATTATTTCCCCATGCCTATTGATGCAACGGGCTGCGATCCGGTTTTGGTGGGTCGTATCCGCCAGGATCTTTCTCATCCCTGTGGGTTGGAATTATGGCTATGCGGCGATCAAGTTCGCAAGGGAGCGGCTTTAAATGCTGTCCAAATTGCTGAATTATTGGTAAGTAAAGACCTTCTGTAAGTCCCCCGTGTTGGGGGGAATGAATGATAACAAGACGGCTAACTATACGGCACAATTGACACAAAAGAAATGGTAAGTTTTGGCAGAGTAATGACGGCAATGGTAACGCCGTTTTGGGAAGATGGTAGCATTAACTATCCAGAAGCAGAGCGACTGGCGGCTCACTTGGCGGATAATGGCAGTGATACTCTGGTGGTGTGTGGCACTACTGGAGAGTCTCCGACTCTGACTTGGGATGAGGAGCATGAGTTGTTTAAGGTGGTTCAGCAGGCTGTGGCGGGTAAGGCTAAGGTGATTGCTGGTACGGGGTCAAATTCTACCCAAGAGGCGATCGCCGCCACTCAGAAAGCCGCTAAACTGGGGGTGGATGGTTCTTTGCAGGTGGTTCCCTATTACAACAAGCCTCCCCAAGAGGGATTGTATCAACACTTTTTGGCGATCGCCTCAGCTTGTGCAGATTTGCCGATTGTGTTATATAATATTCCTGGGCGTACAGGACAAAATCTCCAACCCGAAACCGTTGCACGTTTGGCATCGGTTCCTAATATTGTCGCCATCAAAGAAGCTAGTGGCAGCCTAGACCAAGCTAGTCAAATCAGGCAGTTGACACCTAAAGAGTTTCAGATATATTCTGGGGATGATTCCCTGACTTTACCACTGTTAGCAGTGGGTGGAACTGGGGTGGTGAGTGTAGCGAGTCACCTGGTAGGGAAGCAAATTCAAGATATGATCCAGATGTTTGAAGCGGGTCGGGTGCAGGAAGCAACGGAAATTCATATCAAACTCTTCAGTTTGTTTAAAACGTTGTTTATCACTACTAATCCTATTCCGATTAAAGCGGCTCTGAAATTGTTGGGCTGGAATGTGGGTCTGAGTCGGTCTCCCATGTGTGAACCTTCCCCGGAAGTGATTGAAAAGGTCAAGGGAGTTTTGGGCGAATTGGGTTTGATTGAAACTCGGTAAATTCAATAAAAATCCGGGTTTCAGACAATTGAATAGTTGTGATTATTCCTAGGTTTTGATGACTGCTTAATTCAAACTTATAGATAGCTGTTTAAACCGGGAAAAATCAACCATGGAAAACTAAGTTAATGAGGTTTTATTATGTCAAGTAACGGCAAATCTTACACCAGAACTAGACCTTCTGCTAGGTCAGTGAAAATCACCAAAAAGTTGGATAATGTACCCAAAAACAGGGAACAAACCCCGGAAGATAACTCTCCGAAATTGAAAATAATTCCCCTGGGTGGACTCCACGAAATTGGCAAAAATACCTGTGTATTTGAATATGAAGATGAAATCATCATCCTAGATGCTGGTTTAGCCTTCCCGACCGATGGAATGCACGGCGTAAATATAGTTTTACCAGATGTTACCTACCTGCGGGAAAATCGGGATAAAATTAAGGGTATGATTGTCACCCACGGTCACGAAGACCATATTGGTGGCATTGCTTTTCACCTGAAACAGTTTGATATTCCGGTGATTTATGGTCCGAGATTAGCCATGGCTCTGCTTCATGGTAAACTAGAAGAGGCGGGGGTGAGCGATCGCACCGAATTAAGAACGGTCAGACCTCGCGATATAGTGCGGATTGGCAAAAACTTCCTGGTGGAATATATCCGCAATACTCACTCAATCGCTGATAGTTTTACCGTAGCAATTAATACCCCCGTGGGAGTAGTTATCCATAGTGGTGACTTTAAGGTAGATCATACTCCGGTGGATGGCGAATTTTTCGATTTTCAGCGGTTGGCTGAGTATGGGGAAAAAGGGGTTCACTGTCTGCTGAGTGATTCGACTAACGCTGAAGTTCCTGGCTTTACTCCCTCGGAGGCTTCCGTTTATCCGAATCTGGAAAGAATTATTGCGACTGCTTCGGGACGGGTGTTGGTCACTACTTTCGCTTCATCGGTTCACCGGGTCAATATTATTCTGAGTATTGCTCAAAAATTGGGGCGTTCTGTGGCTGTGGTAGGGCGATCGATGTTAAATGTGATTGCTCATTCTCGGAATTTGGGTTATATAAAATGTCCTGATAATCTGTTTATTCCCCTCAATGCGATTCGCAGTTTACCTGATGAAAAGGTGTTGATTTTAACCACAGGTTCCCAGGGTGAACCCTTGGCGGCGATGACCCGAATTGCTAATGGCGCTCACCGACAAATTAGCATTAAACAAGGGGATACAATTGTCTTTTCTGCTAACCCGATTCCCGGAAATACCATTGCGGTTGTCAATACTATTGATAAACTGATGATGCAGGGTGCTAATGTGATTTATGGCCGCCATCATGGTATTCATGTTTCCGGTCATGGTTGTCAGGAAGACCATAAATTGATGTTGGCGTTGACTCGTCCTAAGTTTTTTGTTCCTGTACATGGTGAACATCGGATGTTAGTACAACACAGCAAAACTGCTAAAAGTATGGGTATTCCACCAGAAAATATGGTGATTATCAATAACGGCGATGTGGTGGAGTTGACCGAAAATTCCATTCGCGTTGGTGGTAAAGTTCCTTCTGGTATTGAGCCTGTCGATTCCTCTCGCACTGGGTTTGTGCGTGATGATGTCCTGAAAGAACGCCAGCAGTTAGCTGAGGATGGTTTAATTACTGTAGCGGTGGCTGTTAGTGATGAGGGTAAACTTTTGGCGATTCCTGAAACTCACCTGAAAGGGGTGGTGATGACTGCTGATCAGGCTGCGTTTAAACAACAGATTGTTAAGGTGATTGAGGCGACTTTAAGCGATCGCTGGTCAGAGTTGAGTCGGTCCTTTGGTAATGGCGAAGGTAATCAAATTGATTGGGTGGGGGTACGCACCGAGATTGAAAGAGCGATCGCTCGTTTGTTGCGGCGTGAATTACAAAGCAATCCTCTGTTAGTGGTGTTGATGCAAACTCCCGAAGAAAGTCCTGATTCTAGTGCTTCTTCTTCTTCGGAAACTCCCCAGCCAACTACCGGACGGAGAAGACCTCGCACAGCAGCTCGTGTCGCTTCCTAATTGACTGTAAAGGTCGCCATGAGTGAGCGGGTTTAGCAGCTTCAGTTTAACACTGGTCGCTGCTATCCCGCTCCGGCTTTGCTTAACCGTCAGACTCTCAAGTGTGTTAGTTTTTTTGCTGGCTGAAAAATACGGCAGCCAGAATAATTAACCCTAGTAATGCGAGGGGAACTAACAGAGATAAAATAGGCGTATTAGTTGACATGATTTTATCGGAATTGTGATTCCTGTCTTAATGTGTGTTATAATATAGGGTAACTTTTTCGGTGAAAGTTATCTAGGGGGAAACCATGAATCAAACTGATCTGGTGAAATGGTTGCAGGAAAGAACTGCACTGAGCCTCCTTGATGATGAAATATTGCAGGCGATCGCACCTCAACTGGAAGAACGCACCATTCCTATAAATACCGTCGTGGTGACTAAAGGAACTTCCCCAGATCGGCTTTATATTTTGCGATCGGGTGATTGGGAAAACCCAGACGCACCCAAGGCGGATAAGTATTTACCTGGAATCGCCATTAATCTGCAATCATTACTGTTAAATAATCCAGTTCAACAAACATTAATTACCCGAACAGATTGTCAATTTTGGGTGATGAAGGCGGGAGAATTTCACAAGTTTGTAGAAGCCCATCCCGAAATTAATCAAGCCTTTTCTCAGCAACTAGCCGAAGAAGTCGAGGAACTTTCCGCTCAATTGGTTTATGAGCAGGAAAGGTTAGCCATTTTACAACCCTATTTAATTCCGAGAGCGCGGCGAGGAATTGTCGGAAAAAGTCGTTATGCGGTGAGGTTGCGATCGCAAATTAAAGAGGCTTCTAAAAATCGTAAATCCGTCCTAATTTTTGGGGAACCAGGAATCGAAAAAGACAACTTAGCGGCTTTGATTCATTTTGGGTCTGATGACCGCCGAGAACCAGTCATTCAAGTAAATTGTTCTAAACTCCAAACCAGTGGCGCAGATTTATTTGGACGGACAGGGGGAAAATCTGGGTTAATTGAAGCCTTGGGAAAGGGAACTTTAATATTTAATAATATCCAAGAATTACCCCCAGAATTAATCCCCGCCATCTCAAATTTATTAGAACTAGGAACTTATATTCCGGTCAGTAAAGGTGGCGCGGAAACCGTCAATGCTAAAGTTTCTCAAGCTCGGATTATCATTATATCAGAAAAGATGGTGGCTAAGATTGAAACCTTAGTCGAAACCGTGATTAAAGTGCCACCTTTGAGGGTAAGAAAATCTGATATTGGCGATTGGGTTAATTATAATATTAGCCTAATTTGTCGGAATAAAGGTATTAACCGAGTCCAGATGACCCCGGAAGCCTTGCGACGACTACAAGCCTATGATTTTCCCAATAATTTGCGGGAATTACGAAACCTGGTCGAAAGGGCGATCGTTCAACTCCAAGGCTGTGCAGAAATCACCGAAGAAATTATTTGGCCGTCTCAAACTAAAAAGCAGCAATTCCGAGTTAATTTATTAAATACCTATCCGAAATTCCGCAAATTTCTCAGAAGTCCCTGGTGGCCGGATCGGATTAATTATGGCTTTACTGTAGCTGTTTTTGCCGCCGTGGTGGCGATTTTATTCCTCGGTCCTCAAACGCGATCGCAAAATTTCGCTCTCAACCTATTTTGGGCCTGGTGGTGGCCATTAGTTTTGTTAATCTTCCCATTTTTAGGTCGCGTATGGTGTGCAGTTTGTCCCTTTATGATTTACGGAGAAATCACCCAAAAACTATCTCTCTGGCTGTTTCCGCGTCAATTAAAAAAATGGCCGAGACAGTCAGCCGAAAAGTGGGGAGGGTGGTTTTTATTCGGTTTATTCGCCCTAATTTTACTCTGGGAAGAATTGTGGGATTTACCAAATACCGCCTATTTATCAGCTTGTTTATTGCTACTCATTACCGCCGGAGCCATGATTTTTTCAGCTATTTTTGAACGGCGTTTTTGGTGTCGTTATCTGTGTCCCATTGGCGGTATGAATGGGATGTTTGCCAAATTAGCCATCACCGAATTACGCGCACAGCAGGGAACCTGTTCCGCCGAATGCAACACCTACCAATGCTATAAAGGAGGACCCCAAAAAGGCGAAGGAATGGAAACAGCCGGATGTCCTTTATATTCTCACCCTGCACAATTAGAAGATAATCGAGATTGTGTATTGTGTATGACCTGTTTAAAAGCCTGTCCCCATCGTTCAGTTGAGGTCAATTTGCGACCCCCAGGAATTGAATTATGGACTACTCATATACCTCGCACCTATGAAGTAGCCTTACTGTTTTTATTATTAGATGCCGTCTTTTTACATCATTTACCCCAATTACAACAGTATTTTAATTTTACCCTAAATTTAGATAATTTCTGGATACATTTAGGAGTTGCAACCGTAGTCTTAGCTTTACCTGCTATAATTCCCGGTTTTGCTCATCTTATTTATCGGTTAATTTCCCCAAGAAAGCCTCGGAAATTTATCGAGTTAGCTTATGGTTTACTTCCCTTTGCGTTAGCCATTAATTTAGCTCATTATCTACGGTTAGGGTTAGCAGAAGGTGGCAGAATTTTACCAGTTACCCTTGCTACTTTTGGCTTAGATGGTTCCAGTCTCCCCGTTTGGGTTGCTCACCCAGCAGTCATTGAATTTTTGCAGGGAACCACCTTATTATCCGGGATATTAATCGCCATTTTACTAACTCAAAAAATTGCCCGCCAACCCATCAAAACCCTATTACCTCAACATTTAGCCACCCTTATTTTAGGCTTCATATCATGGCAAATTGTTGTAGGGTTTTAGGATAGTAAGAACTGCTACTATACCCAATATATCGCTAATTAGATATGCCAAAAAATCCCAGCCACAATTTAGAAGATAGTGACGAAGAACTACTTACCTTTAAGTATTCAATAACCAGTTATGGTGCTGATTATCCCGTTGATAGTTTAGTTAAACGGATGAAAAATGGCAGCATATATGTACCCACATTTCAACGAGGATATGTCTGGGACCATAGAGAAGCATCTCGTTTTATTGAGTCCCTGTTATTGGGTCTACCAGTACCGGGAATTTTTCTCGCTAAAGAACAAGATACTCAAAAACTTCTAGTTATTGATGGTCAACAAAGGTTAAAGACTATTCAATACTTTTATGATGGTGTTTTTGAACCTAATCAAAAGGAATTTTCCTTAACCAAAGTAGCTCATAAGTTTGACGGATTAACTTATCAAACTCTCTCGGAAGAGGATAGACGTAGACTCGATGATTCCATTATACCTGCTACCATTGTTAAACAGGATGAACCCTCAGATGATAATAGCAGTATTTACTATATTTTTGAGCGACTTAATACTGGTGGTCAACAATTAAAACCTCAAGAAATTCGCGCCTGTATCTATCACGGAGAGTTTAATAATTTATTAGCAGAACTTAATTATCATCAGTATTGGCGAGATATATATGGTTCCCCAAAACCTGATAAACGTATGCGAGATCAGGAAATGATTTTGCGTTTTCTGGCTCTCTATTTTGAGGGTGATAACTATCAAAAACCGATGAAAGGTTTCTTAAATAATTTTATTGGTAAAAATCGCCATCTTCATAGGTATGATAAATCAGAAATTCAACTAGCTTTTATTCACACCATTGAAACTGCTTATGACATTTGGGGGGTTCGAGCTTTTAAACCTAAAAATCAGATTAATGCAGCAGTTTTTGACTGTATTATGGTGGGTTTGGCTCGCCGATTAGAAAAGGGTTCTATTAAGGATAAAGAATCACTCGATACTAATTATCAAAATCTTTTAACAAGTCAAAATTTCTTGGATGTAACTGTCAACAGTTCCCGTACTACCGAGAAATCAACTGTACAAATTCGTCTCAGTCAAGCTATCGATGCTTTTGAAAATGTACAATGAAAAATGTAACAGTTGTGCGTTACAAACAGCAGCTTGATAACTTATTTAAAAAGATATCTCAACTTCCAGAGGATACGGAAATGCAGTCCCATTGGTCTAGGTATTTGTGTATTCGTGTATCAGGGTTTTTAGAGGTTTCTGTCCGTTCTATCTATAGCCAATATGCTAAGGATAAAGCATCACCTTTTGTCGCCAATTATATAGAAAAGCAACTATCAGGCTTTCAAAATCCTAATATGCAAAAAATTTTGAATATTGCTGGTTCTTTTAACCCTGAATGGTCAGATGAACTTGGTAAGTTTGTCCAAGGTGAAATTCAAGATGCTATTAATAGTATTGTTGTTAATAGAAATAAAATTGCTCATGGTGACAATGTGGGAATCACTTATGTACGAATTAAAGCCTACTATCAAAATGCAGTTAAACTTGTTGATATGCTTGAGGAATTGTGTGAGGGTAAATCTGTTTAAAATGTGATAATTATGGGATGATTAATTATTTTTTAGTTAGTCAGTATCGACAAACCAGTGATTAATACCAAATCCTACCGCGCGATGAGATTGACATAATTCTGCGGCTAATTGTAGTGACGCTTTTTGACCGATTTCGGTTTCAAATACCGAAGAAAATACCCCATCAATCCCTAGGGTATGATATAATTTCCTTAACTGCTTTGGGGAACCTACTATAGCAGGTTTTATCACAAAAATACCTCGCCAACCTTGTTGATAACATTGATTGATTTGGGTGAGGGTCGCGACAGATTCATCTAAGGCTATGGAGGTTAAATGACCTTTAGTTAAGGCTAACATTCCCTCTAACTCATTAACACCTAGAGGTTGCTCTAAAAACTCTATTTTAAAGCTAGTATCTCGCAGGTTGATTCTATCACAAATATCTAACAAGCGATCGCTTTCCGCAAAATTTAACCCACCATTCGCATCGAGTCGCAGCGATAACCCTTGAATTTCACTCATTTGGCTGGCTAATATCTCCAACCAATTCAACTMATTATCAATGCTATCAACCCCGATTTTCCACTTGAGAGTTGTATATCCCCTATTAACTAAATCTTTCCAAGCAGATAAACCCGCTTTTCCTGTAGGAAGCAGTCCGCTATTTTCTAGCTTAGGTATTTCCTCATCATTTCCCTGTAATTGAGTTAAAGCCGACTCCAAGCCAAACTGACAAGCTGGGAGACTCATAGGAATCGAAAAAATCAGATTTTCTGTAATTATCCCAGGTAGACTTTCACAAAAATCCATAGCCTCCCTGAGAGTTTCCGACCCAAACCAACTAAGAGGCGCAATTTCTCCCCAGCCAACTTTACCCTTTTCGTCCATTAACTCAATAATAATCCCTTCCCTAACCCCCCAGAGTCCGTGATGAGTTTTTAAAGGCTGTTTAAATCTACGGGAGTATTTATTAAACTTAAATTTGATAGTCATTGAATTGCATTTAACTAGACCAAGCATCAATAATTTTAATCATAGTTTTGTCTGCTAAACCCTTAACATTAGCAATCACTTGTTGATAATTGATAAATTTACCCAGTTTTTCCCTCGCTTCACAAATACCTTTAGCTAAGTTTTTAGAATTACTAATATTAGCCCGATTTAATCGCCTCAATAACTCCTCCTGAGTCAAACTATTGAATAAATCGAGAGGGTTAATAATGGGTTGATTTGGCGACTCTGACTCTCTCATTGGGGAAGGTTGGGGAGATTCTATAGCTTTAAATCGCCGTTCATTTTGTTGTTGATAATCCCTCAATTCCTGCTGAATTTGACTCACATAGGTTTCTAGTCGTTGTTCAAGATTATTTAACCGAGACTCTAAATGAGGAGATGGAGATGTCGTTAATGTTACAGTTTCCCCTATCTGATTATTTACCAAGCTAGGAGTTACCGTAAAACGCTCAATTAACTCCACCTGTTTTAATACCTTAGCTTCATGTTTGTCAGCAATCACAAAAGCATTAACCATCTCAGCTTTGCGGGGGTCTTTTTCCCTAGCTTTCACCGCCGCATAATATTCTAAATTACCTGAAATAACTTGATAATTTTCTAACCCTTGCATTTTCAGGATTAAGGGTTTAATAATTTCCCCACATTCTAAAATATTATCGGCTAACTCCTCTAATTCAGATTCGGAAAAATTAGACCGAGGTACATGAGAATTAATGCTTTTAACATCCACCAAAGAAAATCTGATCATGATTTATTTACCTAACTTTTCTAAAACTTCCTCTGTCAACTGTACAAATTCCATCGCTGCTGGTGAATCTGGCGCAAATTCTAGCACAGATTGGGGGTCCGGTATCTCTAAATCTCCCATAGTTATAGTCTGGTTGGTACATTGAGACAAAACTGTTCTTTCAAAGATTATGCTATTCATAATCGGTACATTATGGGAATTTAACAGGGATTCTTTTTGCTTGGGGAAGACATAATTAAAAAATCGCGAATTGGTGGATATTTTAGATGGCAATATCCCCAAAATTGCCAAATCATTTTTACCAATTAAGGCACGAAATTCATCAATTTGACCAATAAATTCTAAAACTGTAGGTAATCCTTGATTAGCAAAGGGTTTCAGGTCTGATGGGATTATTAAATAATCCGCCGCAATTAAGGCAATTTCTGCATAAATATCCCGCGAGGGAGGAGTATCAATAATCACGATATCATAATCTTCTTTAACTCGCCTTAGCTTGGTGACTAAACGGGTTTTATTAGATGCAACTTGGTTGAGTTTATATTGCTTTTCAATTAAGTTAATATGGGAGGGTATTACATCAATTTCGGGTTGATTAAATCCGTCGGTTTTTCTGACGACATCAGGAATAAAGTGATAATCACCTGATTCGATAACATGGGAAACATTGCGATCTCTTAAATCATCATCTTCCACAAATAAAAATTTCATTAAGCCAGTCGCAAAGGTGGAGTTGGCTTGAGAGTCTAAATCGATAAGTAGTATTTTGTGACCTTGTTTTTGTAAACAGGCGGCTAGGTTAATGGCTATGGTGGTTTTACCTACTCCACCTTTATTATGGTAAACAGCAATAGTTTTCATACCTGGTTATTTAAGGGTTTGTTAAAGATTGTCATATTTAGGAAATAAAGTCAAGGATTAAGTCTACCCAAATTTGGGGATTTTCGCCGTGGATGTTATGACCACAGCCGGGAACTATTTTTATGGTTGCGAAGGTACATAAATCCGTAATTTCTCGGTTAATTTGTTGAAATTTATGGTCAAATTCTCCCACTAATAATAGTAAAGGTATCTGATTTTGAGATAACTTATCCCAGAGTGGTGGCTGGGTTCCGGTTCCCGAATTTATGAGGATTTTCGCTAATTCTGTAGGGTTATTTTTGAGACGATCGCCTATAATTTTATCAAAATTGGGCGAGTTTTTAAAGGATGTAAATAGGGGTAAACTATACCACCAGTTGAGGAAGTCTTGAAAGTTACTATTTTGTAGTTTATTGGCTATTTGATTATCTGATAAACGCCGCTGCGATCGCTCAATTTCCGTTTTCAGTCCCGGTGATGCTGATTCCAGAATTGCTTGCTTAAATCGTGTGGGATAGTGTAAAATCAAATAGAGTCCTAAACGACCTCCCATAGAATATCCAATCAGGACACAATTATCAATTTTCAGGTAATCCAAAAGACCAATTAAACCGGAGGCGATCGCTGGTATTTGATAGGCTTCATCTCCTGCTAATACCTGAGTTTTTCCTTGTCCTGGTAAATCAATAGTTAAGCAGGAGAAATGCTGAGAAAGGGAGGGTATAGCCGGGTCAAAGTCTCGGCAATTTCCCATAAAGCCATGTAATAGCAAAATTATAGGCTGAGTGCGATCGCCGTGTAATTCACCATAAAAACTATAACACCCCACCTGCCATTGTGGCATTTAATCGACTCCTATTTGTTAGTCAAATATCCAATGCAAAAAGGGAACCGCCGCCGCACAAAAAGCCATAAACCCAAATAAACCCCCCAGCATTCCATAAAGCAAAAATTGGTCGCCGCGATCCTTAGCCAATTTCACAATAACGTAACTGTAGCCATAGCAAACCAGGAAGAAAATAACAATAAAGCCAGTGAAGTAATATTGCATAACCAAATCAGGTCTAAAAAGTCTAATTATCCATTATAGGAAAATTATGGTCAATTCCCTGAAATTTCACAAAAATTTAGTATTTCCTAGAAATTAATGAGTAACAGATTTTTGCTGTTCAGGTATGCTGAGGGTAATCACAAATTCTGTACCGCTACCTACCTGCGAATTGCACTCTAATTTTCCGCCGTGATTTTCGACTACAATTTGATGAGAAATAGACAATCCCAAACCCGTCCCTTGACCCACAGGCTTAGTCGTAAAAAATGGATTAAAAATCTGTCTTTGGATAGATTCAGAAATTCCCGGACCATTATCAGCAATTTTAATAACAATAGAGTCTAGTTGGTCGGGAGAATTAGCTTTTTCCACTGTAGTTTTGATGGTAATTATACCAGGATCTGGTTGAGTTGCTAAAGCATCGATCGCATTAGCCAATATATTCATAAATACCTGATTCAATTGACTAGGATAGCATTCCAACTTAGGTAATGCGCCATAATCTTTAAGAATTTGAATTTCCGAACCTGGGTGCATTTTGATGCGACCTTGTAAAATCAGTAAAGTGCTTTCGATACCCTCATGTAAATCTACAGCCTTGCGGGTAGCTTCATCGAGGCGAGAAAAGTTTCTTAAAGAGACAACAATATCTTGAATCCGAGTAGTTCCCAACTTCATTGAATCCAAAGCATGAGGTAAATCATCAAGCATAAATTGCAAATCAATTTCTTGGGCAAAATTAATAATTTCCTCAACAGGTTGAGGGTAGTTTTTATGATATAATTTCACCAGTTCAATTAAATCTTGAGTGCAGGTTTCTAGGTGCATCAAATTCCCATGTATAAACCCCAAAGGATTATTAATTTCATGGGCCACCCCTGCCACCATTTGTCCTAAGCCGGACATTTTCTCAGCCTGAATTAATTGTGTTTGGGTGCGTTTTAATTCTTGTATAGTTTGGGATAACTCGATCGCTTTATGGCGTTGTTGTATCTGTTCAAGTCTGAGGCTAACTTCCATAGCTTTGCGATCGCTAATATCCCTAACAATCGCCAAGACCTGATCATCACCACTAGGGACATAACGCGCTTCATAATGGTGATAGCTACCCGAAACCGATAGCACATATTCCCCCTGCTGAATTTGTCTAGTATTGAGGGTTTGAGTTAAATAATGGCGCGTCCATTCAGCCAAATCTTGAGAAAAAACGGCATCAATTGTCTGTCCCACAATATTTGGTGGTAAACCGGGATTAGGGGAATTTTTAGCCGGGAAGTAGTCAAGAATTACTCCCTGAGAATTTATCCTAAATATCAAATCAGGAATAGCCTCAATCAGGCTGCGATTTCTCACCTCACTTTCTCTCCAAGCCGAGGCAATTTTTTGGCGTTCAGTGATATCACTTTCCACAGCAATAAACTTAGTCAAATTTCCCCATTTATCAAAAACAGGAGTAATACTTATAGACAGCCAATAGGCTTCTCCATCGCGTCTATAGTTCAGAATTTCCCCTTGATAAGGTTGATGTTGTTTGAGTGCTTTAGCAATCTCCAAGATAGTATCTGGGTTAGTGTCAGCACCCGGCAAAAACGAACCAGGCTTGCGACCTTGTACCTCATCAAAGAAATATCCAGTAATAGTTACAAATCCGGTATTAACCCACTCAATATAACCATCACAATCACAAATAATTACAGCATTATCAGTCTGAGTAGCAACCCAGGATAACTGTAGCAGTTGTTGTTCTATCTGCGGTTGAGTGTCATCTTTATTGGTAATTACCCAATAGCGATAAGGACATAATCCCGATGATGCTTCCACAGGAACAATAGTTGTTTTTACCCAAATGTGTTGTCCGTTAGCAATATGATGTTGAATTTCTCCTTCCCAAATATTACCTTGATTAACCACTGACCATAATTCTTCCCAAAAAGTAGGGGAATAATAAGGGGATTCAAACAAAGGGTGAGGGTGATTAATCACCTGTTCCCAAGACTTACCCCACATCTCAATAAAAGGTAGGTTAGCATCTAAAACCGTCCCATGTTTATCAATCATACTAACCGGGTTAGTGCGATCGATAATATTTTGCAGTTCCGCATATTCTTGCTGAGTTTGACGAAGTTCATTTTTAAGTAAACGTAACTCAGCGATCGCCGTTTGATAGGCGTTGAATAAATCTTCAGGATAGTTATTAACAATTAGTTCAGCGGTCATTAGCACTCCATGGGGTAAATCAAGTTTTGGTTAAGAACTTCTTGGAAAGTTTCTGAGGCTATAGGTTCAGCCATCAAAAACCCTTGAGCCAGTTCGCATCCCCAAGATTTTAGTTGACAAAATTGTTCCAAGTTTTCAATCCCTTCAGCAATAGTTTCCATTCCTAGGGATTGAGCCAGCTTCACAATAGCATAGGCAATTTTAGTTTGATGTTCCGAAGCATTGATACCCTTAATAAAAGAGCGGTCTATTTTCAGGGTATCAATAGGAAAACATGAGAGGCGACTGAGGGAGGAATGTCCGGTTCCGAAGTCATCTATACATAATCTAATCCCTAAATCTTTAATTTTTCGGAGAGTAGTAACCGCCACTTCTGTCGATTCAGCGATCGCCGTTTCTGTCAGTTCAAACTTAATCAATTCAGGAGAGCATTTAGTCGCTTCTAATATTTCCTGAATTTTCTCGACAATTCCCGGCTGTGTTAGTTGTTTAGTCGCCAGATTAACACTAATAAATGGTGGTAAATCTTGATAAATAGATTCCCATTGTTTAGCTTGAATACAAGCCTGTTCAATTACCCAATCTCCCAGGGGACAAATTAACCCAGTTTCTTCAGCAATAGGAATAAATTTAGCCGGAGAAACCCAGCCCAAAGTTTTATGTTCCCACCTAAGCAAGGCTTCACAACCCACAATCCGATTAGTTGTCATCGAGATAATTGGCTGATAGTTGAGTATCAATTCCTGACGTTTGAGAGCATAACGCAAATCCGTTTCTAGCTGTAGTTGCTGTCGGACTTGGTGGTGCATAGCTTGGGTAAAAATTGCATAACTTCCCTTCCCTCGCTCTTTCGCTCTATATAAAGCCGTATCAGCATCTCGGAGCATATCCTCGCTGCAATTATACCCCATACTACTCAGAGCGATACCAATACTAAGACTGGTAACAGTTTCGAGGTTCTCTTCCCCGAGCAGAATAGGTTTTTTGATTGTCTGTTGAATTTTATGAGTGAGTTGAGAAATTTCAGATAGGTCTTGGATATCATCAATCAGAATCGCAAATTCATCTCCTCCCCACCGAGATAGAATATCTTGGGGACGGATACAGCTTTGTAGACGATCGCCAATTTCAATCAGTAGTTGATCTCCCGCTTGATGTCCAAAGCTATCATTAATCAATTTAAAGCGATCAAGATCCATAAACAACAGACCAAACAAATAGTCTTGACAGTCTTGTGTGCGGTCTATGGCTTTCTGAAGTTCAGTTCTAAAGTAGCCTCGGTTATATAGACCCGTTAGGCTATCATGGTTAGCCTCGTAGATGAGGCGATTCTGTTGATTTTGTCGTTCAGTCACATCTCTTTGAATAGCTAAATAGTGGGTTATCTCTTGGCGATCGTTATATATAGGTTCAATATGCCACTCATTGACAAATTCCCTTCCATCCTTGCGATAGTTAATTGTCTGACCATAAAAGACCCCTCCAGCTTTCAGATCCAGTTTCATCCTTTCCAAAATCGTGCGATCTGTTTTTTCTCCTTGCAAAATTCTGGGAGTTTGACCGATCGCCTCTGTGGGACCATAACCAGTCATTCTGGTAAATGCTTTATTGACAAACACAATTTCAGGTCCAGGAAATTCCAGATTGGCGCTAGTAATCACCACAGAGTCCTCAGCAGAGCAAACCGCTGTCGCCAATAACTTTAAGTGTTCTATCATCGGTAAGCTCAAATTCTGTGCAGAATCATGCTCACCACAAGAACCACCCCCAGCCACAACACTCTCATCAATATGGAGTTGAGGAACTAACTGCCCCCTATAGGCATCCAAATCATTCATAGCCACTAATTTTGTTCCGTAAACGACGACTGACCGAACCCTGTAACGTTTCTCGGTTCAGCTAGACCCAATCAGCAGACCCCTAGGATGAGTCAGATTCCGAGATGCAATAGGTGTATGAGAAGCTACTCTTGGCGATTGTACACCAAATGTTAAAAAAATACTAAGATTTGGGTTTCCGAATTATTTATGTGATATGGGCACAGCCGCATTATGGCACTCAGTTTTTGATAAAATTGTATACCCAAATTTCCATGGCACTGTATACCCAAAGACAGACTTTCAGGATGTGGCAGTGATTAAGATATCAAAAATGGGGGGAACCATGGGATTAGCCCTTTGAGATCAGACAACTTGTATGTAAAGCTGTTTCTAACAGACAATAGGAGAATTAAGTTAAGATTCAGTAGCAGTTTTGGAGATCATCCCTTGACTGAAAACCCTCAACCATCCGTTCCCCTGTCTACCATGTCGCGTAAAGAACTGAGGGAATTAGTCCGATCGCAACTACAAGTATTGTTAGAACGCCGAGATCTGCAAACTGCCAAGGCTATTTTAGTTCCAGTCCAACCAGCAGACATTGCCGAAGCCATTGAGGGATTACCCGAAACCATGCAGGTCATTGCCTTTCGCCTATTATCGAAAGATGAGGCGATCAAGGTTTATGAGCAACTCGACTCTAGCGTTCAGCAGTCATTGTGCGAAAAATTCAAACGCCAGGAAGTGATAGATATTGTCGATAAAATGTCCCCGGACGATCGCGCTAGGCTATTTGACGAATTACCCGCCGCCGTAGTGCGTCGCTTAGTTGCCGAACTGAGTCTATCTGAACGCCAAGCCACAGCCTTGTTACTAGGTTATGAGGCTGACACAGCCGGGCGAATTATGACCCCTGAATACATTTCCCTCAAGGAAGAGTACACCGTAGGTGAGAGTTTGGAGCGTATTCGCAGTTTAGCCCATGTTACCGAAACCGTCTATTCTTTGTATGTTACCGACTCCGATCGCCATTTAATTGGTATTCTCTCCCTGCGGGACTTAGTAACCGCTCAGTTAAATCAAACCGTGGGTGAAATCCTCAGCCGAGATTTTGTCTCTGTACAAACCGATACAGACCAAGAAGAAGTCGCGCGCATCATTAAGCGATATGATTTCCTAGCAGTTCCTGTGGTCGATAGTGAAAAGCGACTCGTGGGAATTATCACCGTGGATGATATCTTGGATATCCTCGAGAAGGAAACCACCAAAGATATCTACGCCTTGGGTGGCTTACAGGCGGACGGAGATAACTATTTTCAGGTAAGTTTACTCACAGTAGCCCGCCGCCGGGTGGTCTGGCTGTTAGTATTGTTAGTGACCAATAGTATTACCGCCTCTATTCTCAAGACCCAGAGAGATATTCTCCAAGACGTGGTGGCCTTATCGTTTTTTATCCCCCTATTGACCGGAACCGGGGGAAATGTCGGCGCTCAGTCTTCCACTGTGGTAATTCGGGGGATGAATACCGATGAAATTTGGTCTTTGGGATCTTTCCAGGTAATTCGGCGGGAGGCTATGGCGGGTGCTTTACTGGGTCTAGTTTTGGGGACTTTGGCGACTATATGGGCTAGTGTATTTATTGTCCCCGGTCAAATAGCAGTGGCGATCGCAGTTGGTATGAGTTTATTGGCGATTTCCATGTTGGCTTCTGTAGCCGGTTCGGCTTTGCCTTTTTTGTTCCGGTCGCTCAAATTAGACCCAACTTTGATGTCTGCGCCGTTTATTACCACCGCCGTTGATGTGTTGGGGGTGTTAATATATTTGAATTTAGCTCGGATGATTTTGCAAAGTAATAGTCTCAATTAACAGAATGTTGAATTACCGTAATCTACTAGAAATAGCTGAATATGTCGGTTTAGCCGTGACTGTGGTGGGAACTGTGGCAACTTTCACCGGCCGATCGCTATTATATGGCGGCATTCCCCTATTGATTTTCCTAGCTATTGGTCTAGTTAACCGCTATCTGTTAAAGCAATATATGCGATCGCTTACTTTCAATGTCAAAGCTAATGTTGACTTGAACACTCAGGCGATCGAACAGTTACATCATATTGCTGAGGCTAATGCTGTTTCTGCTAATATCAACACCCTAAAATCTACCGCTAATTTAGACATGGCGGCGCTCACCGATAACTTAACTACCCTTAATGGTACTCTCCAGAATATTTTAGAGCGCCAAAACGCCCTCGAACAGGCGATCGATGCCATTCAGGGAGAGTTGGAATTGGTGGTGCGAAAGTTCCAGCAGCGACCTGAGTTAGAACAAGTCGAGAGTTTAACCCATGTGATTGTCGATTTACAGCAGTTTATCAATCAACTACCCCAATGGGGAGCCCTCCAACAGCAACAGTTAAATGAGTTACAGGACAAAGTTTCTGTGGCGATCGCTGATTTACCTCGACAGGTGGAAGTAGCCATCAGCGATCGCTTAGATAATTCGACTTAGAATCGAACAAACCGAAAGTTTCCGTGGGTTCAAATCCCACCCTCTCCGTTTAACTTAAACCCTTATCATTATTGCGATAGGAGGAAATTAACTAACCCGATAGTCGTACCGTTACACTTAATATGCACTCCATTCAGTCTTAGCACACGGGACGATTAGTGTATATCCCTTAGCAACAAATCTTAATTATTGACGGGTTAATCAATAAGCACAACTTAATCAATCTGTCAAATGCCTACTATCTCMCCCTAACCAAACACAGACAGGGTAACTCCCTTGTGATACCCGTCAATGGCAAGCCTATCGGTTCGTTCCTCACCATTGACTGCTATCACGTCGGTCGCACCCCCAAGAGTGTTTGTTTCGGTTAGGGGGAGGGTATGGGTTCAATTTTGCAGGATATTGCCTAAAGCTACCAGTGCTAACCATAGAAAGGTATGAGTGCGATCGCAGTGGGATTTATCTATGGCT